>CAYXKI010000006.1:0-9670 GCA_964465095.1 uncultured Ruminococcus sp. | reverse complement strand
GCAAAGGATTGCGTGAGAAACTGTCCCATAAAGTCACCTTCC
Organism: uncultured Ruminococcus sp.; assembly: GCA_964465095.1. Taxonomy (GTDB): domain Bacteria; phylum Bacillota; class Clostridia; order Oscillospirales; family Ruminococcaceae; genus Ruminococcus_C. Next base: position 9,628 of record CAYXKI010000006.1, on the reverse strand, counting down.
TCAGAGTATATTCGCAATCGTTTCCAATACCCCCTCCAGAAGTGGCAGGGAGAGAAGCACCAAGGCGATTCTTCCGCAAAGTTCCGCAACGGAGGCAAGGGCAGATTCCCCACAATCCCGACACAAATCCGCTGCCACACTGGTAAGATAACAGACCCCCACCGCTTTCCAGACAAGTTCCAGATAGATCACAGGAAGTCCTGTCTGGGAGAAGAGTTCTGACAAGGTTTCCAGCACCTCAGAAAGCCCGGAAACCACTGCAAGTCCCACAACAACACAGCACCCCAGCGCACAAAAAAGTGCCTGTTCCTTACAGTGCTGTTTCAGAAGTGTCGCAAGAATGGCAGCCGTCACGCAGACCCCAAGGGCTGTGGTCATTTCCTCTATCATAAGCCAAACACCGACTTGATCCGTTCAAAAAGTGTCCCGATCTGATCAATCAACAGCATCAGCACCACAACAAGCCCTGCAAGGGTTGTCATCATCGCCTGTTCTTCCCGTTCTGCCCGTTTCAGCACCAGATTCAGCACCGCCACAATAATTCCCGTTCCTGCGATTTTGAAAATCAGATCAATGTCCATTTTTCTGTTCCTCCCGACCTCCTAACACAAAATCTAACACAAAATCACTGCTGCAAGAAGTCCTGTGAGAAGTCCCATACTGGCATAGAGTTTCTGCTTTTTCTGACAGTTCTGTCGAAGCTGTTCGGTATAAGGTTCTAGTTGCTGCTGATACTGTTGCAGCGTGTCCAGTTGCCCTTGAATATCGCTTGTTCCAAGTTCTCGTCCAAGAGGGAGAAGCAGTTCTCGCTGAAAGGCAGTAAGCCCTTGTTCTTCTTCAATTGCCTCTGTCCAGACCGTGGACAAATTCCCCTCCGGAGAGAGATTTTCCAGAATTTTTCCCGGAAAGGAAAACATAGCATACCCCGGCACATCCCGGAATTGTTCCAATAGTTCCGGCACAGAAAAGCAAGAAAACCGCATCTTCACCGACCACTCCCGGAGAAACTGACAAAGGCGTTCCGCACGATAGACCTGTCCCCGAAGAGAAAGGGCAGCAAGCACCCCGGCAACTGTACCGGACAAAACGAGAAGCAAAATTCCCACAAGTTTTATCATAAAAGTTCTTTCCCCTCCAAAAGGCGTTCCACCTGTCCCACCGGGTCTCTGGACAAAAACGCCACATAGGCAAACGCCCCTTGCTGTAACAGATTCCGAAGCAGTGGACGACGACGCACCTCTTCCGGTGTTCCGCCATGGGCAGACGCAAGCAGTGGCACCCCACAGCCTGTCACCTGTAACACAGCTTCTGCATCTGCTTCTGTGCTGATTTCATCGCACACCAAAGCCTCTGGGGTCAGGACACGCAGTGCCGTAACAAGTCCCTTTGCCCTTGGAAAGCCGTCCAACACATCCGTATGTAGCCCCACATCAAATCCGGGGATTCCCCCGTGCATTGCTGCAAGTTCTCCACGTTCATCCACCAGACCCACCCGATATCGCTGTCCCAGAATCCGGCAGAGATCCCGAAGCATTGTGGTCTTTCCACAGCCCACACCGCCCACCAGCAAAAGGCTTTTGGGAGAGGGGATACAAGTCTGACGATACAAGGTTTCCCCACAGCCTGTCATTCCACGGGGAATCCGGATGGCAAGTCCGGAGATGTCCCGGATTCCATCGCTTCCGGTTTCTCGTTCCACAAAGCTTCCGGCAATGCCAATCCGAAAGCCACCGGGAATTGTGAGAAAGCCCTGACAGATTTCCCGGGTATGCCGATAGACGGAGTACTCACAAAATGCAGAAAAAATCTGCATCAGATCCCCACGGGCAAGCCGGATTCCCTCCACCGGATTGTCCGAAACACGCCCCTCTCTGCACAAAAACTGTTCCCGATTTTCCCCACAGAGAATTCCCACCGGTTTTTCCCCACGCAATCGAAGTTCCCGGATCTGCCCCTGCATCGAAAAGGGCATCCGCTCGATTCCTGTACGAAGTTCCATAGGAAGATAAGGACAAATCCCCTCTAGTCCGGTTTCCTGCATACGCTCATCACCGCCTTTGTGGAAGTATATGCGAGGAAGCATTGCCCTTAGAACAGGTTCTCAGACAACACCGCATAAAAAAAGAACAGCACGAAGCTGTTCTCATTTCTCTTCCCTGCACCGTACCACCAGAAGCACCCCTGTTCCAAGGTGCACACGGGCAGTGGGGGCGACAATCTGGTTGCTGACTCCCAAAGGGAAATCTGCCGTAAACGTCCCACCGGTCATAGGATAAGCGACCCCCTCCAGGGTGACATCGGTACACTTTTCCGTCAGAGAAAAAAGGGAGAAATACGCCTCTCCCTCCCATTTGGGATAGGTCTTTGTGCCTTTGGTCTGTACCGTAATCCAGTGGAGGTGATCTAGGAGGATTCCCTGCACTCCTTGCTCTGCAAGCCAGCGAAGAAGCTGAATGTTTGCAAAGGTGTGATCCAGTCTCCCCCCTAAGCCACCGTAAATGAGCACGGTTGTACAGCCCTTTTCTACCGCATATTTTGCCGCAAGCATTGTGTCGGTGTCGTCTTTCCCGGCAGGATACACGGACACCCTCGTCCCCTCCGGAACAGAGCCATAAGAATCAAAATCTCCGAATGTCCAATCCGGGTCAATGCCAAGTGCCTTTGCAAGGCGAAGCCCTCCATCTGCACAAAGATACAGGGAGGCTTCCGGAACAGGGGGCTGTAACCTAGGGTCTACCGGTGCACCGGCAAAAATCACACAAGTCTTTTCCCCACTCATGTCTCCCACGCCTTTCGCTGTCGGGCAGTTTCATAAAGAGAAACATAAGCATCATGGCGACTTTGTGCAATCTTCCCTTGTGCCACTGCCTCTACAATCGCACAGCCTTTCTCACACACATGGGCACAATCCGAAAAGCGACACTGTCCCAGAAACGGGCGAAACTCCGGGAAACAGTCGGCGATTTTCTCCTTTTCCATATGAAGATATTGTTCCACCTCAAAGGTAGAAAATCCCGGGGTATCTGCCAGATAGCCACCGGCACAGGGATACAACTGCACCTGTCGGGTTGTGTGCCGTCCTCGTCCAAGCTTTTCGCTGATTTCTCCTACGGCAAGCTGCAAATCCGGTGCAATGGCGTTTAAAAGGGTGGATTTCCCCACACCGGAATTCCCGGTCATCATGGAAATTTTCCCATCCAGTCGCACAGCCACAGCCTCTACCGTCTCCGGCTTTGCATAGTCCACCTCCAACACAGGAATCCCGGCTTTTTGATATAACGTCGCAAGTTCCTCTGCTGCCTGCAAATCTGTTTTTGTCAATACAATCACCGGTTCAATCTGCTGATACATCGCCACGGCGAGAAAAGAATCCAGAAGCAAGAGATTCGGGGAGGGCTGACAGACCGACACCACAAAAAAGATCTGATCTAAATTTGCCACCGGTGGGCGGAGAATGCTGTTTTTTCTGGGGAGAATTTCTGAGATCACCCCATCCTCTGACAAATTCACATAATCCCCCACATAAGGGAGAATGCCACGTTTCCGAAAAACACCTCTTGCTTTACAGGTACAGATACCGGAAGAGGTCTCTACAGTATAGAGACCTCCTACGGATGTTAAAATTCTGCCCTGTGCATGTTCCGGAATGGATACCATACACATATTCGCTTTATCCTCCTGCTGTTTCATCCGAGGAATCTGCCGCTGCTGCCGCTTGGGTTACCGCAGGCGTTGTAACAACAGCCACGCCCTCAAATGCACCATCAATATTTTCACTGCTTGCCGTAAAAGTACTACCGGCAAAATTAAAGGTATACGTACCGATCAGTTCTGTCTTTCCGCTTTGGGCACTTGTAACCGAAACCTTTACGGTCTTTGAACCCTTACCCTTGACTTTCACGGTCACAGAAGCATCGGTCAGGCTCTCTGCCACAAATTGCTGCGATGCAATGACACCGTCTTCATCTGTGGTAAAGCTTAAGGTATACATACCGCTCATATTGGACACCGGCAGATCTCGCAAGCCATAGGATACCTCGCCCTCCGGCTCTTCTCCGTTGCTGACGGTCAGTTTGATCACAGAACCAGTTACCACAACGCTACCTGCCTCCGGGTCTTGGGCAATTACCTTGCCTTTTTCCTCGGTGGAAGCTTCCTCTGTAACCTCCAGTTCCAACTTTCTGGAATCGCACTCTTTCTGTGCTTCCTCCTGGGTCATGCCAACGAAATTCGGCACATCAGTTTCATCTACCGCAACGCCTTGGCTGACATAAACCACAACCGTAGAACCAACGGCAACTTCTTCTGCATTTGCCGGGTCTGTCCGGATTACGTGTCCGGTCTGGATGTTCTCCTCTGAGGTGCTCTGGGTCTTTTTCTGTTCCACCGTCAGTCCAAGACTTTCCAGTGCTTCTTGGGCTTCTTCTGCGGTATAATCTGTCAGATCCGGGATGGTCACTTTCTGAATGCCCTTGCTGACAGCCACTGCCAATTCAATGACACCATCGTCGTTTTTCTTCACCCGTTCGCCGCCATCGACGCTTTGCTTATAAATTACATCCACTTCATATTGATCGGTGTACTCTTCCTCTGCAATAGTAAACTCTACATTGGGATAGTTCAGCACTGCCTCATCATAATTCATTCCAATGACATAAGGCACTTCATCAGTAGAACCACTGCTGTTCGTGCCATTGCTGATAATGATAAACACAATCAAAGCAGCCGCTACGACAATTGCAAAAGTCACTGCTGCCAGAATCGGAATCACAAGAGATTTGCTTCGCTCCTGTTCCGGTTCTTCCTCTTCATAAGCATCATACTCGTCGTTGTTGTAAGTAGGATTGCCACGTCGCTGACTGTCTGTACTTGGCTGTTGGGGGGTAAAATACTGGGTATGATCCCCTGTTGCAGAGGGTGGGGCGTTATAGTAGCCGAAAATAATCTGGTTGTTTTCCTTAAACGCCTCAATATCCCGGATCATCTCTGTTGCAGACTGATAACGCCGTGCAGAGTCTTTTTCCATGGCGTGCATGATAATTTCTTCCAAGCCGGAGGGAATGTTCGGATTGATATCTCTCGGACGTACCGGCACATTCTGCATATGCATTACCGCAATGGAAACCGGATTGTCTGTATCAAAGGGCTTGCGTCCGGTCAGCATCTCATAGAACATGACACCAACAGAATAGATATCGCTCTTTGCATCTGTCACATCGCCTCTTGCCTGTTCCGGGCTGATGTAATGTACCGTACCAATTGCCTGATCTGTGGCAGTACGGCTTTCCTCCCGGGCAAATTTGGCAATGCCGAAATCCATGACCTTAATCGTGCCATCTGTCAATAGCATGATATTCTGGGGCTTGATGTCCCGGTGCACAATGCCACGATTGTGGGCGTGCTGCAATGCACGAAGAATCTGTACCACAAAATGCACTGCATCTTTCCAGTTCAGCACCCGTTCGCTGTCGATATAATCTTTCAGCGTAATGCCATCAATAAACTCCATTACAATATACTGGACACGCTCGGAAAAGCCCATATCATAGACCTTTACGATGTTGGGGTGAGACATTACCGCAATTGCCTTTGACTCATTGCGGAAGCGTCTTTGAAATTCTTCGCTTTCAGAGTACTCCGTCTTGAGAATTTTCACGGCGACCATTCTGTTATCCAACACATCTGTCGCACGATATACATTTGCCATGCCGCCTTCGCCGACCAATTCTGTCAGTTCGTAACGACCGTCCAGTCTTTTGCCAATGAATTGATTCTTATCCATGCTTGTTTCCTCCTACTATGATGCTGTTACAACTGCAACAGAAATATTATCTCTTCCGCCTTTTTCCAGTGCAGCATCTACAAGCTTCTGACAAATCTCTTCTGCGGATGCCTCTGTATTCAACAACGTGCAGATTTCTGCATCACTGCAAAATCCGCAAAGTCCGTCGGAACAAAGCAGCAAACGAAATTGCTGCCCCTCCTCCAGATCAATCCGGAAAAAATCCGGACAAACGGTTCGTTCTACACCAACTGCCTTTACCAACATATGCCGCTGTGGATGTCTTGCCATCTCTTCTTCTGTAATTTGCCCCTGTTCCATAAGCATATGTACCACCGTGTGATCTACGGTAATCTGTTCCATGGTTTCTTCCCGAAGCAGATATGCTCGACTGTCCCCCACATTGGCAATGGCAATATACGTGTCTGTGACAAAGGCTGCCACACAAGTCGTACCCATACCAAAGTTCTGATAATCCATTCTCGCTGTTGTGTATACCACAGAATTCGCCGCAGAAACAGAGGACAGCAGCAAGGAACGAATGCCATAGGCATCCATATCCTCCGTATAGCTTTCTTCAAAGTGTTCAAAAAAAACTTCTGTTGCCATAGTGCTTGCTTTGCTTCCAGAGCGTTCTCCACCCATTCCATCGCAGACAAGCAGCAAATGATTTTCCCCAAATTGCCGGACTTCTACACGATCCTGATTTTCCTCCCGCACATAACCAATATGTGTCTGTGCTGCACTCGTCAATTTCTACCACCTCCAAAACTGGTTCCATTTCCTTTCGGTACTACGCCTGTGTCTGTGCATCTCGCCTGAGTTGTCCACAGGCTGCCTGAATATCACTTCCAAGGGTGCGACGAATGGTTGCGTGAACCCCAAGGGACTCTAGTTCCCTCTGAAACCGCTCTACAGTCTGACGCATGGAGCGAAAGCTTCGCTCTTTGATGGGATTTACCGGAATCAGATTCACATGGCACTGCATTCCGGCAAGTCGCTTTGCCAATTGCTTTGCGTCCTCTTTCGAACTATTTACCTGTTCAATCACAGCATATTCCATTGTCACACGTCTGCCCGTTTTCTCAAAATAATACCGACAAGCATCCAACAATTCCTCTATGGCATACTTCCGGTTAATGGGCATAATCTCACTGCGTCTTGCGTTGTCGGAACTGTGCAGGGAAACCGAAAGGGTAACCCCAAGCTTTAAGTCTGCAAGCTGTCGGATTCTTGGAACAATCCCACAACTGGATACCGTCACATGACGCAAACTCATGGCATAGCCGGAGGGATCAGACAGCAGACGAAAGAACTGCAAGACATTTTCAAAATTGTCCATAGGTTCGCCGATTCCCATCAGCACCAGACTGTCAATCCGACAACCGCAATCCCGTTGGGTCTCATAAATCTGCAAAAGCATCTCTGCCGGGGTCAGATCCCGTACAAACCCGGCAATGGTAGAAGCACAGAACTGACACCCCATCCGACAGCCTACTTGTGTCGAGATACAAAGGCTTTTTCCATGATGATATTCCATCAGCACGGTTTCCACAAAGTTCCCATCCGGAAGCCTATATAAGTATTTTACCGTATTATCTATGGAAGATGCAAGCTTTCTCGCAATATTTAGTCTATTTACACAAAAAATTGCATCCAATTTCTCTCTCAGTTGGAGAGATAGCGAGGTCATTTTGCTAAAATCTGTCACTTGCTTTTCGTGTAGCCAGGAGAACACCTGTTTGCCCCGAAATTTCGGCTCTCCCATCTCAACAAGATGTGCGGTCAACTCCTCCGGACGAAGCGATAAAATATCAATCTTTTCCATGTTCCTGCGCTCCTGTCTTTTGAAACTTTGCCACAAAAAAGCCGTCTCCGCCGTACAATTCCGGAAGCAGCGTAACGCTTGACTCCATAAATTCCGCTCCAAGCTGTGCATTCACTGCCACCGGTTGAAATTCCGGATGGGCGCTTAGAAAACGCGCTACTACCTTTTGGTTTTCCTCCGGTAAAATCGTACAAGTTGAATATTGCAAAATCCCACCGGGTTTTACATACCTTGCACCGTTTTCCAGAATTGCCAATTGAATCTGTGGCAACCCCTCAAGAGATTCCGGGGCTTTTTCCTTGATTTCCGGCTTCCGTCGCAACACGCCGATTCCGGAACAGGGCACATCGCAAAGCACTCTGTCTGCACCGGCATAAAGCGATTGAAACTTCGTGGCATCTCCTTGCTTTCCTGTCACACAGTCAAGCCCCAGACGAGATACATTTTCTTCAATCAATTTCACCCGATGTTCCATCAGATCAAAGGCAAAAACCTTGCCCTTGTTTTCCATAGAAATCGCAATGGTACAAGTCTTTCCTCCCGGAGCAGCACAGAGATCCAACACCGTTTCTCCCGGTTTTGCCCCAAGGGACAGTGCACAAATCTGTGACGACAGATCCTGTACATAGAACCAGCCTTTCTGAAAAGCCTCCAGACCACGAATCTCTCCGGCATGAAGAAGATAAGCATCCGGTACAAGAGAAACCGGGGTTATCTGCGTGCCAAGTGCTTCCTCTAATTCTTCCTTGGTACAGCGCAGACTGTTTCTGCGGATAAACCGTGGTGCAGGCTGTAGCGCATCCGACAAAAACGCCTTTGTCTGTGCCTCACCCAATGCATCCAACAGTGCCCGGATAAGCCACGTAGGCGCTGCATATTCTACCGACATTGCCGCAAGGGGATCTTTGGGATACGGCACAACACAGCCATCTCGCAAGAAACCACGAAGCACCGCATTGACAAAGCCGGAAGCACTTGTTTTCCGACAGACTTTGGTCAGCTTTACGCTTTCATTGACTGCCGCTCTGGAGGGAATCTGGTCACAGTAAAGCAATTGATAAATCCCAAGGCGAAGAATGTTCCGCACCGCTACATCCAGCTTTCGAAGGGGCTGTTTGCTGTACTTGCTGATGACAGCATCTAAGGTAATCCGCCGTTCTATTACGCCATAGTAAAGCATCGCACAAAGCCGTTTTTCTCTGTCCTCCAGTCCGGACTGTGCCAGTGCGCTATCTAGTAACAAATTGGAGTAACTTTGTTCTTGTTCTGTACGGTTCAGAAGTTGTACCGCAAGCTTTCTTGCACTCATCTGCGTCGATTCCCCTTTGAAATTGCAACCAGACGAATCAGTTGCAGAATACTGTTCAGCAATGCTGCCACATAGGTCATTGCTGCTGCGGAAAGAACTTTTCTCGCCTTTCCAAGTTCCTCATCGGACAAAAGAAACCGGGCTTCCAGGGTTTCCATGGCACGATGACTTGCGTTAAATTCCACCGGCAATGTTACAAGCTGAAAAAGCACAATCATGGAAAACAACACGATTCCCACCATTTGTAATGCATAGCCAAGTTCTCTGTTTCCCAGAAACAATCCCAGAAGAAAGACAATATACCAGAGTTTTGAACCAATCTGGGTAACAGGAATAATCGCACTACGAATCTGCATTGGTACATATTCCTCTTTGTGCTGCACCGCATGTCCACACTCATGAGCAGCCACGCCAATGGCAGAAACAGAAGTAGAACCATACACCGACTCAGACAGACGAATCACATTTGCCTTTGGATCATAGTGGTCTGTCAATTTTCCGGAGACTTGTTCAACAGAGATGTGATATAAGCCATTCTCGTCCAGAATCTGTCGTGCCACCTGTGCAGCAGTAAATCCACGAGAATTATAATCTTTTTCGTATCGTTTAAAGGTAGCGTTTACATTCCAGGATGCCAATAAGCTGATTCCCAGTGCCAGAAATAATAATCCATAAAGCAACATTTTTGATTCCTCCTCTTCTGTTTCTC
>CAYXKI010000005.1:3220-24461 GCA_964465095.1 uncultured Ruminococcus sp. | reverse complement strand
ACAGGGAAGCTTCTCCGGGCTGTGGCAACCAAGGAAAAGGAGTGAATAACCATGCCGGGAACCAGAAAACTGGGCAGACCGACTGACCATAGAAAGGCTATGCTGCGTGGAATGGTAACTTATCTGCTGGAAAACGGTCAGATCGAGACGACTGTTACCCGTGCCAAAGAGGTACGTGCAGCAGCAGAAAAGATGATCACCATCGCTAAGACAAATGACCTTCATGCAAAGCGTCAGGTAATGGCTTATGTGACCAAGGAGAGCGTTGCAAAGAAGCTCTTCGACGAAATTGCACCCCAGTATGCAGACCGCAAGGGCGGCTATACTCAGATCGTAAAGATCGGACCTCGCCGTGGCGATGCTGCTGAAATGGCAATTATCAAGCTGGTATAAGTTTATAAAAACTTTATGATAAAAAAAGGGCAGGACGGCACACGTTCTGCCTTTTTTGCATGGCTGGGAATGCACTGGTTGGCATCCGCCGATTTGCTGCCATTGTATTTTTATGGAAGCTTCACGAAATTGTACAATCTGTACAAATACGCAGGCAAGTCGTTATACAAAAGTGCCAAATTCCGTGGCGACATCTTTACAAATGAGCAATTATAGAGTATAATTTGAATAAACGTTTCTGTCTCATTGTCGGCGAAAGCCGGGACTGGACATCGCTTTGTGTCAGGAGCTGGAGAGTGTTTCTCCCTCGGCATCCCCTTTCCTGAAAGGCGGAAAAAACGTCTGTTTATGGGATATCCGTTTTTGTTATGAGGTGGAGAACTTTGTGAATTTGTGGAAGATCTAAAATATCAAGAAAATGTTTCCATTGCATTGGTATATTACACAATTCCACGATTGCGGATTCGGCTAGTTTACACAAAAACTTTGAGTATCTATTGACTTTTCTGTTTGGATATTCTATAATGAAAACAATTGGAATAGCATGAATCTGAGAAGCGATTCTTGCAGAGATTTCGACCAATCTTATTATTATTGTATCTCTCCCGGCATGGAACACCGGAGAGGGATACAGGCAATCAGAGGAGGATAACAAATGAAGGCAAAAAGAACAATTGCAAGTGCACTGGCTCTTGCAATGCTCACAACGGCTGTCGCTTCTGTAAGCGTATCTGCTGCAAGTGCCACTGTTGCACTGACAGCTTCTAAGGAAACCGTGTCCGCAGCCGGGGAAGAATTCAACGTAACGATTTCCATTGCAGATATTCCGTCCACAAAGGTAAACACGCTGGACTTTGCACTGACTTATGACAATACCGTTCTGACCATCAGTTCGGTAACTGCCGGCAAATCCGCAAGTGTTGATACCAGTGCAGATACGACAGTAACAGCGGATACCCCTGCGTTGGGCACATCCATTCATGACAGCGAAATTGACATTAGCTGGACAACAGGTCTTGGTTCTGATGCGTGGATTTCTGAAGACGGCGTATTGCTGACCATTACCGGTACTGTAAATGCAGGTGTAGAAGAGGGTACAACTTCTGTCATCGACTTTGCACCGGTTACCCGTGAGACTTATGAGGGCTCCGGCGAGTCCAACGGCGACATTCTCGTTGGATACATTTATGGCACAGATTATGCTGCATATGAGGTTAAGACCACTGCCGGCTCTGTCACTGTAGGCAAAGCTGCCACAACGGATGTAACCACCACAGCGAAACCGGATACAACAACAACTGCATCCAGCACAACCACAAAGGAAACCGCTGCCACTACCACAAAGAGTTCTGGTACAGGTTCTACAAGCACTCTGCTCTATGGTGACATTAACCTGGACGGCAGAGTTGATATCACCGACGCAGTTCTTCTGAACAAGGCAACTGCCGGTGCAGTCGATCTGAACACTCAGGCTCGCTCGAATGCGGATTGTAATGGCGACGGGAACACCGATAGTGCAGACGCAGTTGTACTGATGAAGTTCCTGGTAAATCTGGTTAATTCCCTGCCGTCTGAGTCCTAAGAAATTCAGTGCGGTACAGACATTGTTCTGTTTCGCAAAGCGGCACCTTTATTACTTCTGTAACCCATAGATTCCGGAGGACATTCCAAGGGGGAGTGTCTTGCCCGGAATTTATCGGCGATAGCGGCTTTTGCTTTCGGGCAGGGCGCAGCTACTTATTCATTCTATGGTTTGTCGGCGCAAGTCGGCAAGGAAAGGAAAGGAAAACATGAAGAAAAGAACAAAGAAGGTTCTATCCTTCGGCGTTGCAGCTCTGATGGCAGTAACTTCTCTGCCCTTCAGTGTACTGTCTGTTAGTGCTTCTATTAACTCAGCACAGACTGAAAATGGCGGTACACCGTACAACTTCGTGCTTCAGGATAGCGAGACTGGTTCCCAGACCATCGAGATCTCTAAGGACGACGTTGCTGCTGGCGACGTAACAAAGACCGTCAATGTTTACATTGATTCTGAGGAATGGTCAGAAACGAACTATATCAATTCTGTCATCCTCAACTGGATTGCAACAAAGGACGCAACTTTGGCTGATGGCGGTACGGAGGAGAAGAGCATCTACTACACCAACGTGTGGGATACTTCTTCCGCAGACGCAAGTGCATCCGATAAGGTACTGCCGGATGGAAGCACTGTAAACACCAAGTATCAGCTTTATAGCCTGGCTCCTATGACATCCACCAAGAAGGGCTATCGTTATACTTCCGCAAACGCAACGGTGAATATCGTTCCGGTTGCATGTGACTCTATCTTCGGCGCAGACCTGGTATGGGCTGGCACAGACAAGGTTCACTTTGAGTATGACTACTATGCATCTTATGAGGACTACAGTGCAGACGCAGGTGTTTCCAAGGATCATATGTCTCACGCTTCTGTAGACTGTGATGTAAACTATGACGAAGACGGCGTAGCATATATCACTTATGACTACATCGAGCAGGGTACTTATCTAGCAAAGACCAACACCGTTAAGCTGCCGAGATTCTCTAACACACGTTTCACTGAGACTGCACCGAACTGGTCTGAAACCGTTCAGAAGTGCGTTCCCAGCTTGAACAACTACTTTAGCTGGGGCTACATGGGCGACACTGCTACTTCTTTCGTAGGCGGCGACTCCATGGCTCTGCCTTTCACTTCTTTTGATGTTACCATTCCGGCTGGCACAGAAGAGGGCACTTATTACGTACAGCTTTGCAGCCGTGACGTAAACAAGAACTATGTTCCGCTGTACACTGCATCTGACTTCTCCACTCTGAAGGCTGCACAGGATGCACAGCGTGAAGCAACTGGTACTGTTGAGGATATGAACACAGTAATTGAGGGTAAACTCAAGACTGAGAAATATTCTCTCCCCCAGAGTGCTGACACAGCAATCATAAAGATTGTCGTTGGTGATGGTACAGCTACCACCACAACAAAGCAGACAACCACTACCGCAGAGACAACAACCACTACCGCTCCTGTTTCTACTGGCGACAAGACCCAGTGGGTAATTAACAAGGATGGCGAAGTTTCTGTTGATCTGACCGCTGGTGATGACGATGTTACCATCGACGTTACACAGGTAAACGGTATCACTTCTCAGGGTGTAGTTGGCGCACTGCTCTTCCCGGAGGCTACCAGAAAGGTTCTGTTGGTACCGGAAGATGATCCGACTATGATCGTTGAAATCGGTGATGCATACAATGATCTGAGCGTTACACAGGGTAACGGTAACGAGTACGAGGAAGACGGTCTGCTCCGCTTTGCAATGTCCGGTCAGGGCGCTGCATCGGTTACCGGTGACACACTGGCATCCCTGTACTTCTATCTGGCTGATGAAGATACTGTAAAGGCTGTTGCTGAAGAGTACGGCATTGAAAAGAAGACTGACGACAATGGTACTTATTATGAGTTCTCCATGGGTTGGTCTGAAGACACCTATGACATCGGTATTTCTGCTCCGGGTACTCCGGACGAGACCGAAGTAGAGGTTGCTCGTTTTGACTATCGTGACGCAAACGGTACCGACGTACACGCAACCGGTCTGGAACTGGTTGACGGTACCATCAAGATTTATGTTTCTTCTGAAGAAGTAAACACAGAAAAGACCCAGTGGGTGATCAACAAGGATAACGAAGTTTCTGTTGATCTGACTGCTGGTGATGACGATGTTACAATCGGCGTTACACAGGTAAACGGTATCACTTCTCAGGGCGTAGTTGGCGCACTGTTCTTCCCGGAGGCTACCAGAAAGGTTCTGTTGGTACCGGAAGATGATCCGACTATGATCGTTGAAATCGGTGATGCATACAATGATCTGAGCGTTACACAGGGTAACGGTAACGAGTACGAGGAAGACGGTCTGCTCCGCTTTGCAATGTCCGGTCAGGGCGCTGCATCGGTTACCGGTGACACACTGGCATCCCTGTACTTCTATCTGGCTGATGAAGATACTGTAAAGGCTGTTGCTGAAGAGTACGGCATTGAAAAGAAGACTGACGACAATGGTACTTATTATGAGTTCTCCATGGGTTGGTCTGAAGACACCTATGACATCGGTATTTCTGCTCCGGGTACTCCGGACGAGACCGAAGTAGAGGTTGCTCGTTTTGACTATCGTGACGCAAACGGTACTGACGTACACGCAACCGGTCTGGAACTGGTTGATGGTACCATCAAGATCTATGTTTCTGATGAAGTAGAAGAGACTACTACTACAACTGAGCAGACAACGACTACCACAGAAGCAACAACCACCACAACTACCACTACTACAACCACAACAGAGGCAACAACAACTACAACCACAACGACTACCACAGAAGCAACAACCACCACCACAAAGGCTGAGATTACTGAGAACGTTGTATGGTCTCTGGCTAAGCTGACTGTTAAGCCCGAGGATGGTTCTGGCGACGAAGATCTGATCTACAAGGTTAGCATCAAAAACGCAATCAGCACTTGGGGCTTGCAGGCATCCTTCACACTGGGTGATGCTACCGCAGAACTGCTGAAGCCTTATAGTGATGAGGACGGCACTGTCTTTGACGGCTATGCATATGGCGACGACTCTATGTCTGATTCTGAGGGCATCGACGCAGTTTACCAGGGCATCAACCCCATGTTCAACATGAAGGAACTGTATGCAGGTACAAGCAACAATGTATACTATGGATTCCTCGCTTCCAGCCTGGCTGTTCCGTCTTCTACCTCTGGTGATATCGTAGGTATGGCAATTGCAATTCCGCAGGAGTCCAGAGTTATCGAAGTCGCTAAGGAGTATGGTCTGACACTGGAACAGGATGCAGACGGCAACTACTACTATGAGTTCCCGGTTACTTGGAATCTGTCTGCTGATGATTCTATTTATTCCACCAACTCTTACGCAGATGCTTCCAACTACAACATCTGCTATGACGACAAGGTTACCTTCGAAGATGGTTACATCCGTGTAATCGTTTCTAAGCCGGAGGAAACAGAGAAAACAACTGCTAGCACATCAGCAACTTCAAGCACATCATCAACATCTTCTACCTCTTCCTCCTCCATCTCTTCTTCTGAGGCAACACCGGGAAATCCTGATGATTCTACTGTAACAATCACAGTAAATACGGATGCACACTTCTATCTGTCTGAGGATGATAGAGCATTCGATGCTTCTGAACTGCTGACTGCTGTAGATGGCGCAGGCAATGACGCAATCGACAGAGTTTCCTTCGAGTATGAGAACCCGAAGGCAATGTTCGACGCACAGAAGAAGGCTTACGTTGTATCTGACCTGAAGGTTCTGGTTGACGGTGAGGAAACCGACGATACCGTAAAGGTTTACATCGGTATCAAGGGTGACACAAACCTGGATGGTATTGTAGATACAAACGATGCATATCTGGCACTGGTTTACTATGCAGACAATGCTGTAGGCAATACCCCATATCTGAATAGCAAGACCGATGCAAATATGGAGAAACTGGTTTACTTCCTGACTGATATTGATACAGAGGGCAAGGAAGGCAAGAATACTGACAGTACTGTAATTGATACAAACGATGCTTACTATCAGCTCGTTTACTATGCAAACGCAGCAGTAGGCGCAGATCTGACATGGCCGGAAATCGTTCCTTCTCTGAAGAAGCTGAAGGGTTCTTGCTGGTATGTTGGCTAAGTTGAGCCTGGCATAACAAAACAATCGCTGCCATAACGGCAGAAAGAAACCCGACGTGGGAATGCTCCTGCGTCGGGCTTCTTGTTTCTTGATACCGCCTAAAATACACCAATTCATATTTGTTTTTTCTATTGACAAATTCATAGAAACATGGTATAGTAAGTAGGACTTTTGATTGGAGGTATACGAGATGCGACTGTTTGCTTGTCCCATCCTACGTTCCGGTAAGCGTGCGGAACATGTTACAGCACACAAACTATTAAAAGAAGTAATTACCCAGGTATATGGAATTGAACTCCCGAAGATTGCCCCTGACGACCACGGGAAGCCCTTTTTCCCGGAGGTTCCGACCATTCACTTTAACCTAAGCCACTGTCACACCCTCGCCCTCTGTGGCGTTTCTGACAGCCCTATTGGCGTAGATGCAGAACTGATCCGCCCCTTGCGTGGCAACGTGCTCAGCCGTTCTTTCTCCCAGAGAGAGCGTCAGCTTGTCAAGCAGAGCGAGAACTCCAACGAAACTTTCTTCCGGCTCTGGACGCTGAAAGAAAGCTATGTCAAGGCACTTGGGGTAGGGATCACCTATCCCATGCAGAAAGTGAATTTCCATCTGGAACGGGACTGTATCACCGAACAGCCCAATGGCTATCAGTTCGGACAGTTCCTCTATCAGGATCACGTGATTTCTTATGCCATTGGCGTGGATGATACCCATCCCCTTGCGGTAGAACCCATTGAGGGCATTGATTGATTGAAACAGAAAGCCTCCTCCCGGAAAATCCGAGAGGAGGTTGTTTTTTAGATAGCGTGGCTTTTCAAATTGCTTATAAAGTTTTCTCAGGCAGAAGATTTTTTTGATGCAGCAATTTTTGTAAAAAATGCTGCCGAGGTCAAGGGCGAGAATGGCTAATTCTGAGTCAGGATTCTGTTCGAAGAATTAGACATGCAACGCTTGGATTTGACCGTTGTAGGTAAGGGTGAGAAAAGCGAACAAGACCGCTCTCCCTTTCTAAATGCCACAAAAAAATAACCCTTGAAAATGTTCCAGTGGAACATTTTCAACAGGTCAAAGTGTAATATAATCATTCCCCACTCTTGCTCCCTTCCGTAATCTCCGCAGCCGGAGAAAGCCTTGCCAGAAGAAGCGTGGGTGTGTGGTCTGTGTTTTCGGCTTCGTCATAGGTGAGGGTGGTCAATGCAATGAGCTTGTCGTTTTCCTCCAGATTGATGTCCCGTTGCACAATTGCTTCCGGTAATACGGTTTCCAGAAAAGCGTCTGACGCTGTCCCGTCGGTAATGGTACTTGTTAAAGCATCTGCAATGGTCATGTTCCCTGCAAAGCTTGCTATGAATTCCAGCGGATGTACCCCGTCAGAGAGAATCAGATAGCCCCTTGTAATCGAATCAAAGGTTTCTTCTTCCCGAAAGTCGTCAAGCCCTGCAAACATTGTCCCGTTGCTCATGTTGTGTCCGTAGAGAATGGAAACCGTGTCGCTGAAGTCTGTGGCATTGCGATAATCCAGAAAAGGATCGCCGTAAAAGTCCTCTTCGCCGGTGTAATTGTGGTCGACATAATAGTCATACGTTTCTGTGTATAACAGGGGATAGTCGATGACCGTGCCGGGGATTTCAATCCAGCCGATAACATCGGGATATTCTTCTTGAAGCGACGCAAGCTTTTCCTCCCGGTCTAAGAGATTCTCTGCATCTTCTTCTGAAAGCGTCGTCCCTCCCAGAATCTGAACGGCTTCTACTGCGTGAGAGGCGTTGGTCTCCCAGAAATGGGATTGCTTTAAATAAAAGACCGAGCAAATCACAAGCAAAGCCAGTACAATACAGATTGGCATGAGATTTTCCCGAAACCATGCCAGAAGTTTAGGCTTCATAGGTTCTTCCTCCGATTTTAGACGATAGAACATTCCTATCGTTTATTTATAATGTGTATATATTTACCAGATTGAATCCGATATCAATCGTTCACATTATAGCACAAAAATCAGAAAAAGTCAATAGTTTCTTTGAGAAAAAACGAGAAATTTGTAGATAAAATAAACGCATTGTCGAGTTCGCGAGTTCGTTTACAAGTTCATTGATTAGAAATCAGATGTTGCAGGAGAATTTTCACGCCAATTGCTACGAGCACCAGACCACCGACAATGGTTGCTTGCTTTTCAAAGCGATTGCCAAAGCGATGCCCGATACAGACTCCCAAAAAGGAAATCACAAGGGTGACAACACCGATGATGGTGATGCTGCTCCAGATGGAAACCTCCAGACAGGCAAAGGCAATTCCCACTGCAAGGGCATCAATGGAGGTTGCAATTGCCAACATGAAAAGTTCCTTGTGATTTAGCTTTCCATCTATTGCTTCTGTTTTTTCCTCTCCACTTTCGTGAAAGGCATCCCAGAGCATTTTTCCGCCGATAAACGCCAGAAGCACAAAGGCGATCCAGTGGTCAAAGGCACGGATGTACCGGGAAAAAGACGTTCCCAGAAGCCACCCTAAAAGGGGCATTAACGCCTGAAATACTCCGAAGTATAACCCGATGACAAGGGCTTGCTTGTAATTCATGCGATGCATTCCAAGCCCCTTGCAGATGGATACCGCAAACGCATCCATGGCAAGCCCGATTGCAGTCAGTAAGAGTTCCAATAGATTCATAAAGAATACCCTCCCCAAGTTGTTGTAGGTTTAAAGATTAGGCAACACCGCATAAAGATTGTACGTCAGATGTGCTGTCAGATTTTTTGTCAGATGAAGCAAAAAGCGGAGTGCATACTTTGTGTATGCACGAGCATTTTTGTGAAATATGACGGAAAATATGTGGGGCAGATGACGTGCAAAGCCGTCAGGCGGTCTTTGTGCGGTGTTGCCTTAGTATAACATAGTAGAGGGTATGTGTCAAGGAGTTATTTTATGGTGACGTGGAGAGCATACGCCCCCTCCACCGTCCCAGACCATCCACACACTCCTATTAAAAAGTTACAGCAATCGACATAGTTTCGTTTCACATTTTTGTATATCCTGTATAGTTTTCCACAGGAATCTCTCCACAAAATCATAGGAAAGCGTAAAAAATCGGAGACGGGGGTGGGGAAAGTCTTGCAAAAGGGTTACAAATGTGGTATAATGGATGCAGTACGAAAGCCCTCTCTGTGGTATCGGAGAGGGGGACTCCTGTGCTTCTGGACCGGGCGGTGTTGCCCGAGAACAGAGGCGCAATGCGAACAGGACACAAGTTTCTTGCGGAAGCACGCACCGCCACTCACGGGGCAAAGCTTCCGGAGGGAGAATACTCCCGGACAAAGGGTTGGCAAAAATGCCGCTTACGTTGTGGCAGAACCTCTGAATTGCAGGACAATGCGGACAGAGCACAACGAGACACTTTGCTTAGAAACCGGACAGGCGTGTGCTGTTCTCTTTATACAATTGAATTGCATAAAGCGGTGCATTGCAGCAGCAGTACAGTTTCGTACCAATGCGATGCAGCGACTGCTGTAGACGCAGACTCTGGGCAAGGAAGAGGGCTTTTTGAAAAGCACTCTCCGGTACGCCCGAATAGCAACCTCTTTCTCTCTGCTGTGGCAGAGAATCAGGCAAACCCAAAAAGGAGCGAAAGTATGCGTAAAAAAATCATGGCAGTCGTTTTATCCTGTCTTACATTTCTGACTCTGGTCTTTTCTTCTCTTGGAACTTCCATGCAGGCATCTGCGGTTTCCATTGATGAGATGACACAGGTCGCTGTAGAAATTATCACACGGAATGAAGGTACGTATGGTTCCATTAACCGCAATGACAACGGTGCAGTCAGCATCGGAATCCTCCAATGGCATGCAACCCGAGCACTTACCCTGATGCGTTCCATTGCAAATGCAGATACCGCAACTGCAAAGAGCATTCTGGGCAGTACATTTTATAACGAAGTAATGTCTTCTTCCGGTTGGAGCACACGAACCTTTACCGCCACAGAGGCAACCGCAGCAGCAAGTCTGCTGACTACCTCTACCGGTAAGTCCAAGCAGGACGCACTTGCGTTCAGCGATGTACAGGGCTATATCAATGCCGGCAAAGCCTATGGATTGACCAATGCAGGGGTGCTGGTTTACTATGCAGAACTGTACAACAGAGGCAGCGGCGTAGCAGCCAGAATCCTCTCCGCAGCAAAGGGCAGCGGTTCTTATGCTTCCATTACCCTGAGCACTTTGCACAATGCAGCCCTTGTGGATAAGGGAAACAGCAGTGGGTATTACACCAGCCGTCTGAATGATGCGTATAACACCATCGTCGGTCTTGGCTGGGGAGATGCATCGGTTTCCACCGGAAGTAGCACCACCACCACAACAACCACGGTAGACACTTCGGATTTCTCTGACAGCTATGCCGGCACTTATACGGTTACGGCATCTTCTTTGAATGTTCGTAGTGCACCGTCAACTTCTGCCAGCAAGGTTGGATCTATCTCCAACGGGGCAACCGTAACAGTTACCTCCGGCAATGGTAGCTGGGCAGCAGTAACCTATAACGGCGTCAGTGGCTACTGTTCTATGGATTACCTTAAGGCAACAGCTTCTGCCACCACAACTGCAGCGACAACGACTGCCGCAACGACAACAACTGTGGCAGCTACAACTGTTGGCACTTCGGATTTCTCTGACAGCTATGCCGGGACTTATACGGTTACGGCTTCTTCCCTGAACATTCGTAGTACCCCCTCTGCTTCTTCTACCAGAGTTGGGTCTATCCCCAACGGGGCAACGGTAACAGTTACCTCCGGCAATGGCAGTTGGGCAGCGGTGACTTACAATGGCGTTAGCGGCTACTGCTCTATGGATTATCTCAAGGCAGCAGCAAGCACAACAACGACCACAACTGCGGCGGCAGCCACAACGACAACGACGACTACAACCGCAGCAGCAACCACCACCACTACAGCATCTACCACAGAGGCGACCACAACCACAACGACAACTGCCGTTTCTGTAGCTGTTGTTGGCGTATCAGATCCTACGTATTCTTCTCTTTACGGCGACGTAAATTGTGATGGCGTAGTAGATACCTCTGATGTGGTACTGTTGCAGAAGTATCTGAATGGCTGTGTTTATCTGAACACAATTCAGCTTGCCAATGCAGATTGCCAGCGTGATGATGTGCTGGATACCACAGATATTACAGTAATCATGCAATATCTTCTTGCAAATATCGGAGAAATTCCGGTAGTGTAAGAGAAATGTAAGACCAATAAAACGACGATCCCCCGAAAGCGAAACAAGCTTTCGGGGGATTTTTTGAAATGTATAAGATTACAAACAAAAAAACCGCCTCTCCAGAAGAGAAACGGTTTTAAAAAAAGATGGTCGAGGTGACAAGATTTGAACTTGCGGCCCCTACGTCCCGAACGTAGTGCTCTACCAAACTGAGCCACACCTCGATGCGACTTGATTAGTATAACACATTTTCTGTCGGTTGTAAAGGGGTTTTTCTTGAAAACTTATAATCGAAAGAAAACAGGTTCGTTTCTTACGAAATGAAATATAGATTTCGTTTTGTTTCAGGCATAGATTCAGATTAGACACAATTGCTTTGGGGCTGTGCCTTATTCTTCATGATTCCGCACTGCACTGATGGCAGCAAAACTGTTCCCCGGCAGGATAATGGCATCTCCATCCTGAATGCCGCTGATTACCGCACCAAAGCCATAGTTCAAGAAACATTTGTCCCGGAGAGAGATCATCTCGGTGCTGCCACTGCGGTTTAAGAGAATAATCACACTTCTGCCGGTTGCTTCATCATACCGGGAGAAACCAAGGACGTTGTTTTCCAGCACCAGAAATTCGATTGCCCCTTGGGCAAAGACTTCATACTTCCGGCGGATGTGAGATAGCTGCTTGGTGTATTCCAAAAGGTCTGTGTCCTCGTTGCCCCAAGGGAAACATCTGCGGTTAAAGGGATCTTTCCATCCTTGCAGCCCTACTTCATCTCCATAGTAGATGCTAGGCACACCGGGGAGGAAGAATTGCAGCACCATTGCGGTTTTCAGCATGACCTTGCCACGGTTGTACTCCTCCGGAGTAAGTTCGTTGGCTGCCATCCACTCCTTGTCTTTTCCCTCCAGAGATTGCCCTCCGAATCGGTTGATGGCACGTTCGATGTCGTGGGTGGATACAAAGTTCATCAGTACGTCTACAGTGCACTTGGGGTAATTTTCCAGAATGACCATAATCCAATCCCGGAAAGAGGTGGTAGGTTCTCCCTTGACATAGGCGATGATTGCCTCCCGGAAAGGATAGTTCATTACGCTGTCCAATTGATCTCCTAAGAGATACCGCCGCTTTACGCCATATGCCTCCTTGTTGGAAGCATCTTCCCAGACCTCGCCGATGACGATTTTCTCCGGGTCATAGTGCTTTACACAGGCACGGAGGTTGTCCAGAAATTCGTCCGGTAACTCGTCTGCTACGTCCAGACGATAGCCGGCAGCACCAAGATCCAGCCACTTTTCCAGCACGCCGCCTTCGCCACAGATATATTTTGTGTAATCCGGGTTGTTTTCGTCTACATTGGGCAAAGTGTCAATGCCCCACCAGGATTCATATTCCTTGTTGCCCCAGAAGTGATACCAGGAGTAATAGGGGCTGTCTGTAGACTGATATGCACCGGGGGTGTCATAGCGTCCGAATTTGTTGAAATAGATGCTGTCTGCGCCGGTGTGAGAAAAGACACCGTCCAGAATTACCGAGATTCCACGCTTTTTTGCATCGTCGCAAAGTGCCTTGAAATCTTCTTCATCTCCCAGAAGCGGATCGACGTGGCGATAGTTTGCGGTGTTATAGCGGTGGTTTTCGTGGGACTCGAAAATCGGGTTCAGATAGATACAAGTAACCCCCAGAGATTCCAGATAATCTAGCTTGCTGCGGATGCCCTCTAAGTCGCCGCCGAAATAGTCATTGTTCCAGACATGCCCGTTGCTGTCCGGGCGGAAATAGGGCAGTTCTCCCCACTGCCGCATGACACGATCTCCGGGAACACCGGGATGTTCCTTGCCGCTTTTGCAAAATCGATCCGGGAAGATCTGATACATGATTCCACCTTTGAGGAAATCCGGGGTCTGATAGTCCTCGTGAAAGACTGTTAGCTGGAACATCTCTCCGGTGTCCAGCGTGCCATGACAAGCATCTCCACGCTTGATATAGTGCCGTACCCCACCGCTGGTGTAGGAGAAATAGTAGTAGTGTACGCCGTCATATTTCGGGATCAGGGTGGTAGTGTACAGGCAATAGCCGTTTTCCTTGGCTTTCAGATTCATCGGGAGAAATCGCTCTTTGAATCCGGTACGAAATACCACCAGAACCGGCGTATAGTCCAGAGGAATCTCCTCCGGAAGCCGAATGGTAAAGTCACAGCTTTGCCGTCTGTGAATCGCCCCAAAAGGGGATTTATACGCAGCATCCCAACTGTTGTAAAAGTAAGACATGTTGACTCCTTCTTTTTCTGTTTTTTCTTGTAGAAATCAGTTTTTACAGACACAAAAGCGGAGCAGAGCAACAAATGCCCGCTCCGCTAAAATGCTGTAAAGATTGCTTTATGATAAAGCTTATTTCATATTCCAGATATCCTTTGCATACTCGTTGACAGCACGATCCGCAGAGAAGATGCCTGCATTTGCAATGTTGTGCAGGGACATCTTTGTCCAGGTGTCTGTGTCTGCATACAGCTCAGAACTGTGTGCCTGTACCTGACAATAGCTGTCAAAGTCAGCCAGAACCATATACGGGTCAGCAGTACGCAGAGAGTTTGCCACTTCTGCAAAGGTGCAACCGTTGATGCCGGAATACATCCGGTCGATACAACTCTTGATAATCGGATTGCTGTTGTAGTACTGCTCCGGATGATAGCCCTGTGCCTTCAGTGCGTTGACTTCTTCGGTCTTCATACCAAAGATCAGGATGTTGTCCTCGCCGACTGCATCGCCAATCTCAATGTTTGCACCGTCCAGTGTACCCAGTGTTACCGCACCGTTGAGCATCAGCTTCATGTTACCGGTACCGGATGCCTCTGTTCCTGCCAGAGAAATCTGCTCAGAAATATCACAAGCCGGCATCAGCAGTTCAGACATGGTAACCCGATAATCTTCCAGGAAGTAAACAGAAAGCTTTTCGGAAATTCTCGGATTCTTCCGGATCTCCTCAGACAGTGCCCAGATCATTTTGATAATCTGCTTTGCCAGATAATAGCCCGGTGCTGCCTTTGCTGCAAAGATATAAGTCTTAGGAGTAAAGTCCATGTTGGGGTTTTCCAGCAGAGCATTGTACTGTGCCAGAATGTGCATAACATTCAGATGCTGCCGCTTGTACTCGTGCAGACGCTTTACCTGTGCATCGAAAATGCTGTCGGTGTCCAGAACAAGTCCGCTCTGCTTCTTGACATACTTTGCAAACCGTTCCTTGTTCTCTTTCTTGATCTTCCGCAGTTCTTCCAGAACAGCCTTGTCGTTGGCGAAAACATCCAACTTTTTCAGATCGCTGCCGTCTTTCAGGAAGCCGTCGCCGATTTTATCCCGGAGAAGTGCTGTCAGTCCCGGATTGGACTGGTACAGCCATCTTCTGTAAGCGATACCGTTTGTGACATTCTTGAACTTGTTGGGGGTATCCAGATATTCCTCGTGGAATACGCTCTCCTTGATGATTTCGGAGTGCAGCTTGGAAACACCGTTGACACTGTGAGAAGCCATAACACAAAGGGTAGCCATGTGAATCTGGTTGTCCTTGATGATGGACATTCTTGTGGTCTTGGCACTGTCATATCCGTTGCGCTCCATCAGTCCTGCACAATACCGGTTGTTGATCTCTACAATGATCTGGAAAATTCTCGGAATAATCTGCTTTACTAAGTTTACATCCCACTTCTCCAGAGCCTCAGCCATAACGGTGTGGTTGGTATATGCAAAGGTGTTTGTCACAATGTGCCATGCACGCTCCCAGGTGTAACCGCAGTCATCCAGCAGAATCCGCATCAGTTCCGGAATTGCCAGGGTGGGGTGGGTGTCGTTGATGTGGATGGCAACCTTTTCGTGGAGATTCTCCAATGTGCCATAGACATTCATGTGATGGTTGACAATATCGCCTACTGCTGCGGCGCAGAGAAAATACTGCTGACGCAGACGAAGGGACTTACCCTCAAGGTGATTGTCGTTGGGATAAAGCACCTTAGAAATCGCATTTGCCATAGAGTTTCTGGAGAGTGCCTGCTCATAGTTACCCTCGTTGAACTCCTTCATGTCAAAACTCGGTGCCTGTGCTTTCCACAGACGCAGAGTAGAAACCCCGGAACTGCCATAGCCGGATACGTACATATCATACGGCATAGCAATAACGGTGTTGTAATTTACATGGGACAGATAGTGGTAGGAATCCTGCCAATACTCCTGTACATTGCCCTCAAAGTGTACCTCGATTGCTTCATCGGGCTTGGGGTCAAGCCAGACTCTGCCGCCGGGCAGCCAGTTGTCCGGCTCTTCGGTCTGCCAGCCGTCTTCCAGCTTCTGCTTGAAGATACCGTACTCATAGCAGATAGAATGTCCCTTTGCCGGGATCTCCTGGGTTGCCATGGCATCCAGATAGCAAGCTGCCAGTCTGCCCAGACCGCCGTTGCCAAGACCTGCATCCGGCTCACACTCGAAGATGTTGTCCAGATTGATGTGGTAATCTTTCAGAATGGCTCTGACATCATCAGCCAGTTCCAGGTTGTACAGTGTGGTCTTCAAAGAACGTCCCATCAGAAACTCCATGGACAGATAGTACACGTTCTTGCCGCCAACAGAGTGGGTCTTGTTGATGAAATGCTGCCGCTTGTGCTTCAGCTTTTCCACCATCAACGCTGACAGAACCTGATAAATCTGCTTGTCCGAAGCCTCGTCGGGAGAAACATTACACTCCAACTGGAGCTTGTCCACAAATCGCTGCTTCAATTCTTCTCTCTGAGAATTGGTTTGTTTTCCTGCCATTTTATCCTCCTTGCTTTGACGAGATTGTGTCTTGCGAGCGGCAGAACAGGCAATCACGCCGCCCTGCCGGATGGTATTGCTCGTCAATCCCAACCATCTTTCGATCGTTCCAAACACGGAACAACCCTATACATCTCTATTATACTGGATTTTTTCCGTTCTTGCAATAGCCGTTTTCACCAAATATTTCAATAAAACTTCTATGGATTCGTGATATGTGATCGCTTTTGTGCTACTTTTGCATCCAATCCTGCCATTCCTGTCTGCATTTTTGTTAAAATTGCCCATATTTCATAAGCCGCCGGGGCATGTTTCTTCTATTTTCTCAGGAATCGTGAAAAATTAGGCAAAATGCACAAAAAACCATGAAAAAAATCCGCTTGACGAACCATAAAAAATATGTTATAATGTGGGTAATCCGTTGGATTGTGCGATGTGCACAAAACATTTCGCAATTTGCAGATGAAAACAATACAAATTCATTGCAAGAACAAAACGGAGATGGCAAAGGTTAACACGTCTGAGATGACATCGTGACTGAAATAAGATGCCGTCTGAATCTATGGGAAAGAAGACGTTAATTTCAGAAAGGAAGCGTGAATGAAATGGGAAAAACAATAGGAACGGCAAGCCGAGCGTGGAAACGCATGGTCAGCGTCGTACTGGCGCTGATGACCCTGCTCCTCTGCATCCCCTCGGGATTTACTGTGGCGGCAGAGGCAGACGGAACGTCGGTTGAGAATGCGATTGACATTGGAAGCTATCTGGCAACAGACTATCCAAAGGTAACATATAGCGTTGCAGATGGTGCTTCTGTTACAGATGGTCAGGAGATAAAGTGCTCTACGACAGCAATGATCAATAACAATATGGGTTTTGCTGCGGAAACATGGTACGTTTTGGATCTTGCAGAGGTAACATCCAACACAACAGTGGAGGAAAAGCAGGATAATGTAGACGGCTTAAGTTATGAATTGAAAGACAATAAATTGTATTTCAAGGTCACAGAGGATTATCTGAAAGCTGTGGGAAAAAATAACGTAATCTTGAGTGCTGAATTCTATGCGTCTGTTCATTTTGATGAGGACAGTTATGAGGCAAGTTTCGGCGTTCTTTCTCACGATATTACATTAAAACTTGATACGAATGCCGCTCTTCAGGTGGACAAATCTGCTGTGGCTAGTGAAGATGGAAAAACTGTAGAATATACCGTAAAAATTACTGCGAAGAACGATAATGTTACGCTTGGTACAATTACAGATACATGGGACAGTGGTCTTGCCAAGGGGACTGATTTTTCACTTAGTTATTCCGGTATAAATACTTCAGATTGTCCGGATCCGGATTATTCTTCCTATCAGGATATACAATCACAATATAGCCAAGGCATTACTATTACTCTGAAAAATTCTAATAATGGTGCATATGTTCTGAAAAAAGATGCATCAGTATCGATTACGTATTCTTTGGATGTACAAGACAGCTATTTTACCTCCAACGAATCCATTGGCAATAGCGTGAAAGTAGGAGGTACAAGTAGTAGTGGTACTGCTGTAGATGAAAAAACAGCGTATGCAGTCCCTACAATCGAGAAGACGACACTCTCTAAGAGTGGTAAGTTGATCGACAACGACACCATTGAATGGACAATCAAAGTAACTCCTGGCGTGAACTGGGATTCGGAGGGTTCTTACTATATCAAGGATACCCTTGGGGATAACCTGACATTGGTCGAAGGTTCAGCAATTGACCTGGATAAAATCGAATTGACAGACACACTGAAGAACAGCAGCGGAGTGTACGTAATTACGTATCGGACGGACATTGCTGAGGAAGTTGCCAGTGCAATTATGTCACAGAAGCTGACCAATGCCGCTGACCTTTATGAGGGGGAGGACACCACCCCGATCCTCACTACATCTAACACGGTTTCTACTAGTGGCGTAGGTCTTACGGTAAACAAAGAATCCGTTGCGAATAGCTATGATGGAACTTCTATCGCCTGGAAAGCAACTGCGGATATCCCGGCTGGATGTAAAGTGTTCTATATTACAGAATCAGATAACGGATGGTCGGAGTGTACATTTTCCGGTTATCTGGATGGCACACTGAGCACAACAGATGATATTGTTGTTACAGCAAATGGAAAAGCACTGAGTGCAGAGAATTATACCGTTTCCGTAGAAGAAAGCTATGGAACAATAAACTTTAAAATTTCTCTGAATGAATCCTGGCTGAGCACATTGGAAGAGACAACCGGTGTAGAGATTACTTTCCGTTCTGGCGTAGCAGATGGGAAAGATCCAAGTAGCGAAGCAATTTACAACACTTTAAACTACACTTATGGCGACGGAACAACAACAAGCAGTGGCAAGTCGAAACAGGCAGAATATTATTCTCCGGATTATCTGCAAAAGGGAAGTCTGACAGCGGATAAAACGTGGGCTAAAAAATCAGAATCTAGTTATTACGATGTAGCAAATGATGAGATGGTCTGGACACTTTTGATCAGCAGTGATGCATTGATAGAAGATGACCAGATCGTATATGGCAAAGAAATCACAGTCGAAGATCTCTTGCCGTCCGGGCTTTCTTATGTAGAAGGCTCTGCAATGATGGCAGCCTATATTGATTATGCCGCAAATGTGGGCAATGGGCTAAAATACGACATGCTGAGTTATAACACGGCAGAGGATACAAAGAATCTGACTGTAAAGACAGATGGCAACAAGCTGACCTTTACTTATGTAACACCGGAGTCTCAGGCATTTCAGGATTTGAATGCAGGAAAAACAAGTGCATGGGGAGTAACGGCGATCAATAGCTTGAACATGTTCCGTGGCATGGTGATTACGTATAAGACAAAGGTTACGGATATTGAGCAGCGAATGCTTGCAAGCAGTAGTCTTTCCGGTACGCCGACTTATACCAATACCGCAAAAATGACTACGGACGGCATTACTTGTTCAAGTTCCTATAGCCAGTCTTTCGATATCACAGATACAGTTGAATTTTTGGGCAAGACACAGTCAATAGATAAAGATGATCAGAATAAGATCAACTTTGCATTGTCTGTAAACCCGGATGCAGAAAAACTTTCTACAGAGGACTCAGACACGCTCCGTGTGATTGATACCTTAAACCTTGCAACCACAACTGCGATTATGGAACTGGTTTCCGATAGTGTTGTTGTGAAAGATGCAAACGGCAACGAACTAGGAAGTAAGGAATGGTCATACACGTACAATTCCAGTTCACAGCAGTTGATTTTCATCGTGCCGGATAAAAAGGCATTGACCATTGAGTATTCCTATGAAGTTCGTGGTACTGTAGGAAATACAGTAAATGCAACGAATTCTGTATATATTGAGGGCTATAAGCCAAGTGCTACAAAGCAGGTAACTTCTGTAAAGATGGATATCAAAAAGGCAGCGGTGGTATTAACGGCTGAAAAAGCGACCTTGACAATTACAAAGAAGATGTCTGACAATACAGTGGTTCCCACTGGAATAACATTTGCACTGTATAAGTACGATGTTAATACGAAAACGCTGGGTACCGAACCTGTTTATACGACAAAGGGAACAGATGATGAAGGTAAAATCAATATAAATGATTTTGATTTTGACTTTGATCAGGTTTATTGCTTGAAAGAGGTAAATACGCCGAATGGTTATCTGGAGGCAGATGCGTATTTTGTATTCCAGGGAAATATCTATGGAGATAGTTGGAAAAATATAAAAGATAAATTGCCGACAGGAACGGTAATTTATGACCCGGCTGCGGATGATGGTTATTACTTCTCTTACATGACAATTTACAACGACACCACAACTGTGACGATCTCCAAGAGAGAGATCAGCGGTCAGGACGGCGTTGCCGGTGCAACATTGCAGTTGACCAACACAGACGGTGCAAGCCTTGCAGATGTAACCCTGGAAAATGCAAGTTCTGTACAAGGACCGACCGCATCCGGAGACGAGAATATTCTCACTTGGGTTTCCACCTATAAGGACGCAACTCTTACAAACTTGCCGGACGGCAACTATACTCTGAAAGAAATTATTGAGCCCACCGGTTATGACAAGGTAACAACCATCTTTAACTTTACTGTTGAGAAAGGGTATATTACCTCTACTTCCGGCGGACAGGCAACAACAAAGACAGAGGGCGACGGCTATTTCTATTATGATGCCGACAAGGGTGTCAATAGCATCATCCTCTGCGACGCAACAACAAAAATTGACGAACCCCAGGAAGAGCCCACCACTTCTTCCCTCACCATCACCAAAACCGACATCACCGGCACAACCGCCATCGAGGGTGCAACCATGAAGCTGACCTCTCTGGATGGTACCGACCTGTCCAAGGTGTCCTTTGAGAGCGGCGAGAAAAACACCAATAGCCCTGCAACCGATAACACCTATATCGCATGGGTTTCCGGCGGCAAGACAGTTCTGAAAGACCTCCCGGATGGAAAGTACAAACTGGAGGAGACCATTGCTCCTGATGGCTATGCACAGGTAGTTTCCACCTTTACCTTCCAGTTAGAGGAGGGCAAGGTTACCACAACAGACAGCGCAGCAGCACTGAAAACAACGGATGATGGCGAGAGTTATTATTACCTCAAGGAAGATAACACAATTCTGGTATGCGATGGCGCCCTGAGCCTGTCCATCAGCAAACAGGACATTGCAGGCAACGAAATTGCCGGCGCAGAGTTGACACTGACCGATAGCAAGGGCAACAAGATCGACACTTGGACATCTGTTAAGGGTACCACTCATACCATTGATGCAACCAAGCTTGTGGCAGGGGAGACATACACCCTGACAGAGACAGGCGCACCGGATGGTTACGCATATGCAGAAGCAATCGAATTTACCATCGGCAAGGACGGCAAGGTAACCCTTACGGGTAGCGATACCGCACAGGAGACCAACACCGTTGTTATGACCGATAAAGCCCTGAGTTTGTCCATCAGCAAACAGGACATTGCAGGCAACGAGATTGCCGGCGCAGAGTTGACACTGACCGATAGCGAGGGCAAGACCATCGACACTTGGACATCCGTTAAGGGTACCACTCATACCATTGATGCAACCAAGCTTGTGGCAGGGGAGACAT
>CAYXKI010000005.1:0-3120 GCA_964465095.1 uncultured Ruminococcus sp. | reverse complement strand
AGTGCAGGTGCTACCACAACCGCAGGCTCAGGAACAACTGCAAGCACAGCTTCCAGTGAAAGCACAGCCTCTAGTGCCGGTGCTACCACAACCGCAGGCTCAGCAACCACCACAAGCGTAGTTTCCACCGCAAGCACTGCATCCAGTGCAGGACCGACTACGACAACAACCGCAGGAACAACTGGTAGCAGTGATACAACCTCTTCTTCTGAGGACACGACTACTACTTCCACAACAAAGACCGAGGCAACCACAACTACCACGAAGTCTGAGACAACTAAGACAGAAGCAACTACAACAACAACGGCTACCGAAGATACAACAACAGAAAAGACCACGGCAACAACGGTTACAACCGTTACAGAAGCCACAACCACCACTGTAATGCCGTCCGGCTTAGTCATTCGCAAGTGTGACGTAGGCGGTGTAGAAATCGCCGGGGCAACGCTGACGATTACCGATCTCAGCGGCAACGTTCTGGATACATGGATTTCTGTGGCAGGTCAGGTACACCAGGTAAGCGGTGCAGTGGTTGACACAGCATATTGCCTCACCGAGGTACAGGCACCGACAGATTATGCACTGGCTGAGTCCATTTACTTCAAGGTCAATGCAGACGGTACCGTTTCGATTCTGACCTATCAGACAAATGCAGATGGTTCTCTTGTATTGAACGAGGATGGCGACGCAATTCTCCTCACCGAAACAAAGCAGTCCGATAGCATTGTCACAATGGTCGATGAGTATATCGGTCTGGAAACCACCACAACAGAAGCAACAACAACTACTACCACAACAACCACTACGGATTCCTCCAAGAAGACTACTGCAAACAATGGTTCTCATACGCCGAGTCCGGATGAAACCACTACCACCACTACAACAACTACCACATCTACAACAAAGAAAACAACCACCGCAACAACCACGACAGATTCCTCTAAAAAAACCACCGCAAACAATGGTTCTCATACACCGAGTCCGGATGAAACTACCACAACCACGGATCTCACCACCACAAGTGGCGATACCACAACAGAACAGGGTGGCGGTAGCACAACCACGACTGCAAAGGGAGAGACCACAACCACCACGACCACCAAGGGCGGTTCTAGTTCCAGCTCGAGCAGCAAGAGCAGCAGTTCCACTGCATCTTCTCCGAAGACAAAGGATGCCCTCCCGGCACTTTTGATCCCGGCAGGACTTGCTCTGGCAGCATTGGTGATCACCAAGAAAAAGAAAAAGTAAACCCATAGAGGAATTCTCCTCTTCATAAGAAAATGAGCCCGGTACGCAATGTGCCGGGCTTTTTCTTTGGGAAATCACTTCAACAAGCTTAACAAATCCATGTGGAAACCGCTTTTTGCAGAGTGTTTTACCCCATTCTTGTAACATTTCACTGTGCTTATAAACTTTTCAAATCATTTTTTAAATCTCTTGACAAATTTGAGAAAATAGGCTATAATTATAAAAATATAAGATGTGTAATCACAACAGGAAATCATAGTTTTCCACAAGTTCACGTGGAATTGTGGAAAGCAAAGTCGTGTAATGACGTGTAACGAAAGGACTGACAACATGAAAAGAGAAACGCTGCTGCACTCATCGCAGATTCAGGAAATGATTCAGAGATATAAACGGGATATGCAATTTGTAGACCAATTGACAGAGGATGCGCAATCACATTATCAGATTGAACAGGAACTCTATCTCAAGCACGAGGTCAAGCGTGGCTTGCGTGATCTTGATGGCAAGGGCGTTCGTGCCGGTCTGACCACTATCAGCAAAGTCTCTGCTACAGAGATTGTGGACGGCAAAGAGGTTTCTGCACCGGGGAAATTGTTTTATCGTGGAATTCCTATTGAACAGCTTGTCGACGGCTTTGTAAAGCACGATCGCTTTGGCTTTGAGGAGATTGTGTACCTCCTTTTGATGGGACATCTGCCCACTGAGAAGCAGTTGACTGAATTTCACGGACTTCTGGCAGATTATCAGGCACTGCCCAATCATTTTAACAGTGGCGTGATTATGAAAATGCCAAGCGATAACATTATGAACACCATGGCAAAGTGCGTTCTGGCACTTCATGCCTATGACCCAAAGCCGGACGATACGGGACTTTCCAACGTCATGCGACAGTGTATTCAGCTAATCGCCCAGTTCCCCTCTCTGGCGGTGTTTGGGTATCAGGCTTCGATGTATTTTCGCAACGACAAGAGTATGTTCATCCAGAAACCCGATCCAAAGTTGACCATTGCGGAGAATCTTCTCTATATGATGCGTCCGGATGGAAAGTATACGCGTCTTGAGGCAAAGCTTCTGGATCTCTGTCTGGTGCTTCACGCAGAACATGGTGGTGGTAACAACTCCGCCTTTACGGTGCACGTGGTATCTTCTTCCGGCACAGACACCTATTCCACCATTGCTGCTGCTTTGGGGTCTCTGAAAGGACCGAAACACGGTGGGGCAAATATCAAGGTTATGGAGATGTTCCAGGATCTGAAAGACCACTGTCCGGACTGGAAGGACGAGGATGCCCTTCGTGCATATCTTCAGGGCTTGCTTCGTGGAGAGGGCTTTGATCATAGCGGTTTGATTTACGGCATGGGTCATGCGGTTTATTCGGTATCCGACCCAAGAGCCGTGATTCTGAAATCCTTTGTGGAACAGTTGTCACAGGAAAAGAACTGCCACGAGGAATATCTGCTTTATGCGACAGTAGAACGACTTGCCAAAGAGGTTATCACCCAGAACCGGAAAATTTACAAAGGCGTTTGTGCCAATGTGGACTTTTATAGTGGCTTTGTGTATCGGATGCTTGGACTGCCTATGGATTTGTTCACGCCGATTTTTGCCATCGCCAGAATCGCCGGCTGGTCAGCCCATCGCTTGGAAGAACTGATTAACTGCCGTAAAATCATACGCCCTGCGTACCTCTCTGTGTCCGAAGCACAGGAATATGTTCCTTTGGAGGAACGTGGGTAAATTAAGGACTTGTTCTCATAGGATATTGCTTTCTTGCAACACCGCATCTGGTTTTGGGTGCGGTGTTTTGTTATTGTGAGAATCAAGTTTCCACAGGCATAAGATTTTTTTGATGCAGCAATTTTTGTAAAAAAA
>CAYXKI010000004.1:0-24620 GCA_964465095.1 uncultured Ruminococcus sp. | reverse complement strand
GATGTCTGATTTGCGCTGGTTGCGACAAAATGGACTGGAGGCTGCAATTTTAAAATGCCTGGAAAAGGGATGCCTCATTTTTGGGATCTGTGGAGGCTTTCAGATGTTAGGCACCCGGATTTCTGACCCGGATGGGGTAGAGGGTGGCGGAAGCATCCGAGGAATGGGACTGCTTGAAACAGAGACAAGCTTTCTGCCGGAAAAGTGTCGCACAAGAACCACCGGGTGTGTAATTCCTTTGGAGGGAAGTCTGGCTTCTTTGTCCGGATTGCCGGTGACGGGTTATGAAATCCACATGGGAAAAACCTGGGCAACCGGTGCAGCGCAACCTTTTTTACAGCTTGCCACCGGAGAAACAGATGGATTTTGCAACCGGGAAAAAACGGTATTCGGAACGTATCTTCATGGGTTGTTTGATTCTGCCGAGTTTACAGAAGCTTTTGTGCGGCTTTTACTGGAGAAAAAAGGAGAGAAAAAAATTTCTGCCCCTTTGATGGATCGAAACGCCTATCAAGAACAGCAATATGCGCAATTGGAACATATGCTTCGAGAACATTTGGACATAGAAGCGATTTATCAGATTTTATGGCAGTGGGGGCAGAACCGATGAAAAAGTTACGGGAAGGATTTACCACAGGGACTTGTGCGGCGGCTGCAAGTCTTGCGTCGGTGCTGTGGCAAAAAGACGGAGCCTGCCCGGATTGTGTTGCGTTGGAATTGCCCGGTGGAAAAACCGTATCTTTGGAGATCCTCCCGGTATCTCGTTATGTTTGTGGCGTGCGAAAAGATGCAGGGGATGACCCGGATCAGACAGACGGATGTGTGGTAACTGCTTCTGTTCAGCTAAAGGAATTTTGTGGCGAGGTTCGCTTCTTTGCCGGAGAGGGCATTGGCACGGTTACCAAAAAAGGATTGAAATTAGAGGTGGGAGAGCCTGCCATCAATCCGATTCCAAGAGAGATGATTGCCAAAGCCATTCGCAAAGAAACCGACCGTGCCGCAGATGTTACGATTTCCATTCCCGGTGGAAAAAATATCGCAGAAAAAACCTTTAACCCGAGATTAGGGATTGTTGGTGGGCTGTCGATTCTGGGGACAACAGGAATTGTTCGCCCGATGAGTGAAGAAGCGGTGAAAGATTCTCTTCGGCTGGAATTGTCTATGTGCCGTGCAGAATATGGTGCAAGTTGTGCCTTTGTGACCGGCTATGCAGGGGAGCAGTATTTAAAGCAGCACCATCCGGAGAGCAAAGGAAGAGGCATTGTGCTTTGCAGCAATTACCTTGGAACACTGTTGGATGATGCGGAAACACTTGGGTTTTCTTTTGTATTGTTGGTCGGGAGAACCGGAAAACTCTGTAAACCGGCAGCAGACATTATGCAACTTCACAGCCATATTGCCGCAGGACAGCGTGAGATTGTCTGCACTCACGCAGCACTTGCCGGGGGAACTTCACAGCAGATTGCACAGCTTTATGCTTGTAATACAACAGTTGAAATGCAGTCGCTTTTGCTTGCATTCGGGCTTGACCGGGCGGTGTGGCATTCTGTTGCAGAGGCAGTTCGCATCAATTGTCAAAGACGCACCCATGGTACGGTAAAAGTTGGTGTGATTTTGTTGGAGGAAGAAAACCGGGTACTTGCCAAAAGTCAAGGGACGGAGGAAATAGAAAGGGCGTGGCTTCAATGCAGCATAAGCTGATTCTTGTAGGAGGCGGCAGTGGAAACAAACTCCATTTGCTGCCTGCGGCAAACGTGGCAATGGAACAGGCAGATTGTGTCATTGCCGCAGAGCGTCTGCTGCCTGTTGCTTGTGGGAAAAAAGTAGAGCAGATGGGGAAAATCTCTGAACTCCTTGACACTTTGCCACAGCGATTGGAACAGGAAAGCCTTTGCATTCTTGTATCCGGCGATCCGCTTCTATATAGTCTTTGTCGCAGCATTCAGAGACGCTATCCGTCTTTGCAACTTGACTTAATTCCGGGGGTTGGTTCTTTGCAACTACTCTGTGTCGCCTTTGGACTTACCATGGAGGATGCAAAAATTTTAAGCCTGCATGGGAGAGATACCGGCAAGGGAACGATTGCCTATGCTGTGGCGACTCATGGTGTAAGTTGCTTTTTTTGTTCAAAAGAGAACGGTCCCAGACAGATTGCCGAGGCACTTCTGACTTATGGCTTGGGGAAAACAACGCTTTATGTTGGGGAAAATCTTGGGGACGAAACAGAAAGGCTTTGGCATGGTCGTCCGTCTGCATGGCAAGGGGACAACCCCTCCCTTTGTGTTGCTGCAGTGTATCATCAGATCCCCTCTCCGGTGTACTATCCGCCGCTTCTCCCGGATCGTGCATTTCTTCGTGGAAACGTGCCAATGACAAAGGAAGAGGTACGCAGCGTGGTTCTTACAAAGCTGCATTTACAACCGGATCATATTGTATGGGATATTGGGGCAGGCACAGGCAGCGTTTCGGTGCAATGTGCAAAATTCTGCCCATATGGCAAAGTCTATGCACTGGAATATAAACCGGATGCATTGAAACTTTTAGAGAAAAACAAGGCATATTTTCAGGCAGAGAATCTGGAAATCATACCGGGTCGTGCAGAACAGACCATGAAAAACTTGCCGGTACCGGATTGTGTATTTTTAGGAGGCATGGGTGGCAGTGGCAGAGAAATTGTGGAAGCACTTTTTTCACTGCCAAAGAAGATTCGGATTGTGGCAAGTGCAGTCACAATGGAAACCCAAAGTCAGCTTTATCCACTGCTGTCATCTATGCCGGAATTTGAAGCAGTTCAGCTTGCAATCAGCCGTGGAAAGACGGTGGGGAACTATCAGATTCTGGATGGGGGACATCCTGTATTATTATTCTGTTGTGAAACAAAGAGGTAGAGAGAAAAATGGGAAAATTTTATGCTGTTGGTGTAGGATGTGGCGATCCGATGGATATGACCCTGAAAGCGAAACAGGTGCTGGAATCTGTTGATGTCATTGTTGCACCAATTAAAGCCGAGGGGGCAACGTCTTCTGCCTATGCCATTGCGGCGCAGGGGGCAGATTGTACCGGTGCGGAATCTATGGAGATTATCTTCCCTATGCGTGCCCATAAGGATTATCGGGAATATTTGCAAAGTGGAACGTTGGATGCCCTTTATGGGCAATTGGAACAGGGGAAAAATGTTGCCATGGTAACGCTTGGGGATGTGTCTATTTATAGCACAGCCGCTTATGTTCGTCAGCTTGTGGAATCAAAAGGCTTTGAAACAGAAGTCGTTGCCGGCGTGACCTCGTTTTGTGCCGGTGCAGCAAGGGCGAAAGTAAGCCTTTGTGAAAATGGGCAGTCTTTATGTGTTCTTCCCGGGGTGCAAGACCAAAAGGAAATCTTGCAGGTGCTAAACAACTTTGATACCGTTGTAATTTTAAAAGCTGGAAAAATTTTAAAGTGGCTTTTGCCCGTTTTGGAAGAATATCATCTTCTGGAAAATACGGTGATGCTGCGGAATGTGGGAAGAGAAGACGAGTATATTGGCGTACCGGTTCTGGAGGAATATTCTTATTTTACCACGCTACTGATCAGAAAGGGGAACGGATAATCTATGGTATATTTTGTTGGCGCAGGGGCAGGAGATCCGGAACTCCTTACCATAAAAGGGAAACGTTTGATTGATAAGGCAGATGTGATTATTTATGCCGGTTCTCTTGTCAATCCGGCGATTTTTGCAGAGGTAAAACCGGATTGTAAGCTTTATGACAGTGCCGGAATGCATCTGGAAGAAGTCCTCTCCGTGATGGAGGAGGCAGAACAAAAAGGGTTGACAACGGTGCGTGTTCATACCGGAGATGCCTCAATTTATGGTGCAATCCGGGAACAGTTGGATGCATTGGATCGCCTTGGAATTTCTCATCAGGTTGTCCCCGGAGTCAGTTCTTTTCTGGCGGCAGCCGCTGCACTGGAGAAAGAGTACACCTTGCCCGGGGTGACACAGACCGTGATTCTCACCCGAATGGAGGGACGAACTCCTGTACCGTCACAAGAGTCGATTGCCTCTCTGGCACAGCATCAGGCGACTATGGTGTTGTTTCTCTCGGTAAATCGGATTGAGGAATTGGTACGGCAGCTTTGCACGTCTTATCCTGCAACGACACCGGTTGCTGTGGTGTATAAGGCAAGCTGGGAAGATCAGAAAATTGTCACCGGATTCCTTGAGAATATTGCACAGAAAGTCCAAGCGGCAGGCATTACAAAAACTGCGCTTGTGTTGGTAGGGGAATTTTTAGGGGATCAGTATCAGCTTTCCAAACTCTATGATAAAACCTTTACCCATGAATTCCGCAAGGGGATTTCCTCATGAAGCTGGCGTATTTCTGGTTGACTGAGGCAGGAGAATCTCTTGCTAATCGTTTGAAAGCACACTTTGGTGGCACAGTAGAATCCAAGGAACGCTTTTCTGAAACTTTTGCAGCGGATTTTGGGCTGTATGATGGCATTGTCTGCATTATGGCAACAGGAATTGTGGTACGAAAGCTTGCACCGCTGCTTCAGTCCAAAGCCAGCGACCCGGCTGTGGTGGTACTGGATCAGGAGGGGAAATTTGTCATCAGTTTACTCTCCGGGCACTTAGGAGGAGGAAATTTCCTTGCCACAGAAATTGCTGCTTATCTTGGGGCGACACCGGTGATTACCACTGCAACAGATGTGGAAAATCTGCCGGCAATTGATGTTATTGCAAAGAAAAACGGGCTTGTGATTGAAAATCTTTCCGCCGTCAAGAAAATCAGCAGTGCTTTGTTGGCAGGAGAACAAGCGGAACTTTGCTGTACAACCCCTGTTGAAAAAGAAACCATTCCAAGCGAATTTCAATTGACAGAAACGCCGACCGGTCAGCCCTGTGTTATCATTTCAGAACAGAACAAGCGACAGAATGCATCGGAAACCACACTGTATCTTCGTCCGAAAAATCTGGTGGTTGGAGTGGGCTGTAAGCGTGGGATTTCTCCGGAACAACTAAGGGCGTGTCTGGAGGAACTTTTGAAAGCGCAGGATCTTAGCATTCACTCTGTTGGGAAAATTGCCACCATCGGATTAAAGCAAAAGGAGCCGGCAATTCTGGCACTATGCGATGCACTTTCTGTTCCTTTGGAGATTGTTTCAGAGGAAGAAATTCAAAGCTGCCGATATCCTTTTGCCACCTCTGCCTTTGTAAAAGAGATCACAGGGGTTTCTTCGGTTGCTGAGGCTTGTGCCTATCTTGCTGCAAAACAGGGAGAACTGCTTACGGGAAAGGTCGTATATCCCGGAATTACGCTGTCGATATGCAGAGAAAAAATACAGCCATTGATTCTTTCATGAGAGGGTGGAAGCTTTATGAAAAAGAAAATTGCGTTGACCTTTGACGATGGACCAAGTTCGACGACAGAGGAGATCTTGACGCTTCTGGAGCAATACGGCATTGTGGCAAGTTTTTTCCTTGTCGGGGAGCACATCACCAAAGAAACTGCGCCTATTGTCAAACGTGCTTTTGCAATGGGCTGTGAAATTGGAAATCATTCTAATACCCATGCATGCCTCTCGGAATGTTCCAGAGAAGAGATTCTGGCAGAAATTCTGCCGGTAGAGGAAAAAGTACAGGCAATTCTCGGCAGACCGACAAAATTCTTTCGCCCACCGTATCTGGCAACTAGTCCTTTTTTAGAGGAAACTGTAGAAAAAACTTTTGTTTTCGGGGACGGATGCGAGGATTATTTGGAGACAGTTTCTGCAAAAGAACGGGCACGCCGTGTGCTGGAACAGGCGAAAGCGGATCAGGTGATT
Source organism: uncultured Ruminococcus sp. (assembly GCA_964465095.1). Lineage (GTDB taxonomy): Bacteria > Bacillota > Clostridia > Oscillospirales > Ruminococcaceae > Ruminococcus_C. The sequence continues at coordinate 18,812 of CAYXKI010000004.1, read as the reverse complement.
CTCTTGCACGATATGGAGGGCAACACCAAGACCGTTGATGCTCTTCGGGAGATTGTGCCGGGGCTATTGGAAAGAGCATATCAGTTTGTAACAGTGGGGGAGGTTCTGCTTTGAAAAAAATTTATGTGGTCGGCTTTGGACCGGGAGAAAAGCGCTATATGACAGGACAGGCTGTAGAGGCGATTGAAACTGCCGATCTTGTGGTAGGGTATACCACCTATATCAATCTCTTGAAACCGCAATTTCCAAAGCAGCAGTTTTATGCAACGCCAATGCGCAAAGAAGTGGATCGCTGCCGTGCAGCCGTAGAAGAGGCGGCTTCCGGAAAAACGGTTGCGCTGGTTTCCAGTGGAGATAGTGGCGTTTATGGAATGGCTGGCATTTTGCTAGAAATTCTGGAACAGGAACATCCGGAGATTCAAGTCGAAATTGTCCCCGGCGTAACGGCGGCTTGTGCAGCGGCTGCGGCATTGGGTGCACCACTGATGCATGATTTTGCAATGATTAGTTTAAGCGATTGCATGACACCGCTGGAGTTGATTTATAAGCGTGTGCGCTCTGCTGCGGATGGGGATTTTGTGCTGTGTTTGTATAATCCAAAATCCCGAAGTCGTACCGCATATCTGGAACACGCTGCAGCATTGATTCAAGAATATCGCAGCCCGGAAACACCGGTGGGAATTGTACGCAGTGTTGGACGACCGGAGGAAAAAGTGTGGATTACAACCTTGGCGCAGCTAAAGAATCAGCCCGTTGATATGCTTTGCGTTGTCTTGATCGGAAATTCACAGACTTATGTGAAAAATGGAAAAATGATTACGCCACGGGGATATTCCCTTGCAGATGGAGCACAGAATTCATGAGGAAAATCGCAGTAATTGCCGGGACAAGTGATGCCAGAGAATTGATTGGACTTCTTCTGGAGCGAGCCTATGCAGTAACCGCTTTTGTTGCGACGGCATATGGCAGAGAGGTTTTGTCCGGGCTGGATTGTACGATTCATGTAGGGCGATTGGATGCAAGTGGATTCTCTGCTGTCCTGTCGCAAATGGATGCGGTGATTGATGCTTCTCACCCTTTTGCGGTGCAGGTGACGGAAACAGTTCGCACAGTATGCAGACAGCTTGGACTGCGGTATTATCGCTTGACACGAGGAGCGCAACAATACGCATATTCCAAGATTTTTTCTGTTCCGGACAAAGAAACCGCAGCAGAAGTTCTGGCGGTACAGAAAGGGAATATTCTCTTTACCACTGGTGGGAATACCTTGGCATTTTATGAAGCCCATGTTCCGGATTTTTCTTCCAGAGGATATGCCAGAATTCTGGACACAGCAGAGTCACGAAAGATCACGAGTACAATCACTTGTCACCGGATTTACGCCATACCGCCTTTTTCAGTTGCGGACACTGTGGCAATTTTGCAGCAGTATCAGATTGCGATTCTTGTTTCCAAAGACAGTGGTGCGCAAGGGGGCGTGCCGGAAAAAATCGAAGCGGCAAAGCAGTGCAATATTCCGATTCTTCTGATTCGTGCGCCAAAAGAACAAGGGTATTCCATGGAACAACTTATAAAACAAATAGGAGCGGATCTACAATGTTAGATGCATATCTTCGAAAAATAAAACCGTTAAATACACAGGCAATGCAACAAGCCCAGGAAAATTGGGACAAAATCGCAAAGCCACTACGTAGCTTGGGACGGTTAGAGCAAATGGTGGTACAACTTGCAGGAATTACCGGTTCTGCGGAAATTGCCCCTCGGAAAAAGGCGGTTCTGGTATTCTGTGCAGACAATGGGATTGTCGCAGAGGGCGTGACGCAGACAGGACAGGAGGTCACTGCTTCCTGTGCACGGAATTTCACCAAGGGCATTGCGACTGTCAATGTTTTTGCACGGGAGTGTGGCGCAGAGGTGTTTCCCATTGATGTGGGAATGGTGGTGGACGTTCCCGGCGTTCCCAAGAAAAAAACAGCTTATGGGACAAAAAACTTTGCCAAAGAACCGGCAATGACACGGGAACAGGCACGGCAGGCAATTCTCTATGGCATTCAGTCTGTGGAGGAAAAAGTGAATGCCGGATATACGTTGATTCTCCTTGGAGAAATGGGGATTGGAAACACTACAACCTCCAGTGCTGTTTTTTCTGTGCTGGAGCAACGCACTCCGGAATCTGTTACAGGACGAGGTGCAGGTCTGACGACAGAGGGCGTGCAGCACAAAGTCCGGGTCATTGAAGATGCAATTGCACTCCATCGTCCTCGTCCTATGGATGTGTTGGATGTCTTGTCAAAAGTCGGCGGTTTTGATATTTGCGCCATGGCAGGGGCGTGTCTGGCAGGCGGCGTTTATCGTGTTCCGGTTATTATTGATGGGTTTATCTCCGCCATTGCTGCCAATTGCGCCATTCGTCTTTGCCCGGAATGTAAGTCTTATCTTTTTGCCTCTCATACTTCTGCGGAACCGGCAGGGAAGATGGTGTTGGAGGCAATTGGCATGAAAGCCTATCTGGAATGTGATATGTGTCTGGGAGAGGGCACAGGGGCAATTCTCGCTGCAAAACTTCTGGATTTTGCGCTGGCAGCTTATCACGAGGTTACAGATTTTCAAGGGGCAAATGTAGAACAATACGAACTTTTGCAATAGGGGGGAATGGCGTGATGCAATGGGAATATGTACGTCCACAGGAGATTGAAAATCGTAGCATGTCGATTATTCGTCAGGAACTGGGAACGATTGATTTGCCGGAGGCGGAACTCTCTGTCCTTTTGCGTGTGATTCATACCACTGCCGATTTTTCCTATCGGGAAAACCTTTATTTTTCCGAAACTGCTATAAAGCGTGGACTTGCTGCCTTGTCGAAAGGGGCAAAGCTTGTGACCGACACCAACATGGCATTGGCGGGGATTAACAAGCGTGCACTTTCTGCGTTAGGTGGTACGGCACACTGTTTTATGGCAGAGGAGGACGTTGCAGCAGAAGCGTCAAGTCGTGGGATTACCAGAGCGGCAGTGTCCATGGAAAAAGCATGTGCCCTTGGGGAAAATACTATTTTTGTTATTGGAAATGCACCAACGGCATTGATTCGCTTGGATGAGTTGATTCGTTCCGGGGCAATTGCTCCGCAGTTGATTATTGCGGTGCCGGTGGGTTTTGTTAATGTGGTAGAGGCAAAGGAATTGATTGTGCAAGGGGATATCCCCTGCATTGTCGCACGAGGGCGAAAAGGTGGCAGCAATGTGGCGGCTGCGATCTGTAATGCGCTTCTCTACCGTCTGACACGCTGATGCAGCTTTTTCTGATTCGTCACAGTCTGACACAAGGGAATCTGGAAAAACGCTATCTTGGTTGTCGCACGGATTCTTATTTGTGCAAAGAGGGAATTGCCCTTGCAGAAGCGACAAAAGGGCAGATTCCTACGCCACAATTGCTCTTTGCAAGCCCTATGGCACGCTGCATCGAAACTGCCGGGATTCTCTTCCCGGAACAAAAGCCAATTCTGATTCCGGCGTTTCGGGAGTGCGATTTCGGTTTGTTTGAAAATAAAAATTATCGGGAATTATCTCAGAATTCGCTTTATCAGCAATGGATTGACAGCGGTGGGACACTGCCTTTCCCGGAGGGGGAATCCCGGGAAGCCTTTTTGCAAAGAACGTGTCAGGGGTTTTCAGAACTCTTACATCAATACGCATTTTCCACAGCAGCGATTGTCGCACATGGTGGAACGTTTATGGCGATTCTATCCCAGTGGGAATTGTCCGGGAAAGGGTATTTTGAATGGAATCTTCCCCATTGCAAGCCGATTTCCTGCCGGGTGGTGGAGATTGATCCGATTCGGCTTTTGGTTGAGGGGTAAGTGTCACACTTGCTTTCCACATCGCCTTGACATTTCCCCCAAAACCAGGTATAATAAGGAAGACATTGAGGGCAACGTTGTAATGTTGCCATAAACTAAGAGAGGAAGAATGTATCTGATGGAGCAGATTCGTAATTTTTGTATTATTGCTCATATTGATCATGGAAAATCCACCTTGGCAGATCGGATTCTGGAACAGACTTATACTGTTGCCAAGCGTGATATGGAAGATCAGATCCTGGACAATATGGATATTGAACGAGAACGTGGGATTACGATTAAAGCACGTGCTGTCCGGTTGAATTATAAGGCAAAGGATGGCGAAACCTATATTTTCAATCTGATTGACACCCCCGGTCATGTGGACTTTAACTATGAGGTGTCCAGAAGCCTTGCAGCTTGTGAGGGGGCAATCTTGGTTGTGGATGCTTCTCAGGGCATTGAGGCGCAGACTTTGGCGAACACCTATCTTGCAATCGAACACGATCTGGAGGTTGTTCCTGTTATCAATAAGATTGACTTGCCGGCAGCCGATCCGGATCGGGTTTGTGAGGAAATTGAAACGGTAATCGGAATTCCGGCGGCAGATGCGCCGAGAATTTCTGCAAAGGCAGGGCTGAATATTGAGGCAGTAATGGAGCAGATTGTCACAGAGATTCCTGCACCAAAGGGCGACCCGGATGCGCCGTTGCAAGCCTTGATTTTTGATAGCTATTATGATGCTTACAAAGGGGTTGTCATTTACATTCGTGTCAAAGAGGGCACAGTAAAAGTAGGCGATACCATTCGGCTGATGGCGACCGGAGCAGAGTTCACCATTGTAGAAGCCGGTTATATGACCACAAATACTCTTGTCAATGTAGGAGAACTTCGTGCCGGTGAGGTAGGGTATTTGTCTGCTTCGATTAAGAGCATCGGAGATACCCAGGTTGGAGACACCGTAACATTGGCAGATAATCCTTGTGCAGAACCTTTGCCGGGCTATCGAAAAGTAAACCCCATGGTCTTTTCGGGAATTTATCCGGCAGATGGCGCAAGATATGGTGATTTGCGGGATGCGCTGGAAAAGCTGCAATTAAACGATGCAGCCCTTTCCTTTGAGCCGGAGACTTCTATTGCGTTGGGCTTTGGATTCCGTTGTGGCTTTTTGGGACTGTTGCATATGGAGATTATTCAGGAACGCCTGGAACGGGAGTATAATCTGGATCTGATTACAACTGCCCCCTCTGTTATTTATCGTGTGACGCTTACGAGTGGTGAGGTACAGTATATTGATAACCCGACCAATTATCCGGATCCTGCCGTGATTCAGATGGCGGAAGAACCGATGGTAAAGGCGGAAATTCTGACCCCCTCTGATTTTGTGGGGAATGTCATGGAACTCTGCCAGAATCGTCGTGGAGTTTTTGAAAATATGCAATATCTGGATGATACCAGAGTTTCTCTGCATTACGTGCTCCCACTAAACGAGATTGTCTACGACTTTTTTGATGTTTTGAAGTCCAGAACACGTGGCTATGCTTCTTTTGATTATGAACTCAGCGATTATATGCCCTCCAAACTGGTAAAGTTGGATGTTTTGCTGAACGGGGAAATTGTGGACGCTTTGTCCTTTATTATTCATGCAGACAAGGCGTATGAACGTGGTAGAAAAATTGTAGAAAAGTTAAAGGAAAACATCCCAAGACAGTTGTTTGAAGTGCCGGTACAAGCTGCAATTGGCGGAAAAATTATTGCCAGAGAGACCATTAAAGCAATGCGCAAGGATGTGCTTGCAAAGTGTTATGGCGGTGATATCACTCGTAAGAAAAAGCTTCTGGAGAAACAAAAGGAAGGAAAGAAGCGAATGCGTCAACTTGGTTCTGTAGAAGTGCCACAGGAAGCATTTATGAGTGTACTAAAATTGGATAGTGAGTGAAGGCAACGCCGCACAAAGAGCGCCTGACGGCTTTGTACATCATCTGCTTGCATATTTTCCGTCATATTTCACAAAAATGCTCGTGCATACACAAAGTATGCACTCCGCTTTTTGTTTCATCTGACAAAAAATCTGACGGCGCATCTGACGTACAATCTTTGTGCGGCGTTGCCTAGAGTAACATTATATGCTGCTTTTTATTGAGAGGACAAGAGGAATTCTTGCCCTCTTTTTTCTTGCCCATTCTCTCCAAATCGCTTGACACGAACTTCACAAAATGGTATAATCTTATTAACGGGGGGGGTAATGAATTATAACATTTTACGGAAAATACACGAGTATTAAAATGGAAAATTGCCAAATATGATGTAAAATGTATAAAATTTACAAAAATGGAGAGACTTGATTTATGGATGATGAGCGCAGTGAAGTAATTTCAGTCGGGCATTTGTTACAGGTAATACGGAATAAACTCTGGCTGCTTCTTTTGTTTTTGATTCTTGGCGCAGGGGTTGCATTTTGTTTTGCAAAATTTCTGTTGCCTTTGAAATATCAATCATATACTTCGATGTATGTCAAAAACAGCACGACGATTAGTAGCGATAGCGTGGAACTGAATGACTTAAATGTTTCGAAATCATTGGTTAGTACTTATATTGCGGTTCTGGAAGATGACACCGTGATGGAACGATTGGGGGAGGAACTTCTCTCTACTTATGGTGTGGATCGTCTGTCCGGACTTTTTCCCATCACGGACGGACAGATTTCTGTCAGTGCGTTAGAGGGCTGCCTTACCATGGAATCTGTGGATGATACAGAAGTGATGAAGATTACTGCTGTAACGACAGATGCGGAAATCTCAGCGGCGATGTGTAACATTCTGGCGGAGTTGGCACCGGAATTTATTATTCGTGTGGTTGGTGCCGGTTCTGTGGAACAAATTGGTGCTGCGAAAGTGAATACAACGCCGGTATCCCCTGATGTAAGGAAAGATACACTGATTGGGGCGTTGATTGGGATTCTTTTGGCAGTGGGGATTATTATCTTGATTGATATTTTGGATAATACTGTAAAAGATACCGAAAAACTGACCCAGCGTTATGAGAAAGCAATTATTGGGGAAATTCTCGATTTTTCAGAGAAAAAAGAAAAACGGAAAGACAAAGGAGAACATCATAAACTTCTTACTGACAAAGGTGTACCTTTTGCAATTATTGAGTCGTATAAGGCGATGCGTACCAATATTGCGTTTTCCTTGGCAGCATACGAGAAAAAGATTTTTGTGATTTCAAGTGCAAATCCAGGAGAGGGAAAGTCCACCACCTCTGCAAATCTGGCAATTGCCCTTGCCCAGGCAGACCACAAAGTCTTGTTGATTGATGGCGATATGCGAAAGCCGGTACAGCATAAAATTTTCAAGATGAAGAATCAAAAAGGACTGTCCAGTGCAATCAGTAAAATGGACAAGGCGGAGGAGTGCATTTGTAAAAATGTGCGGGAAAATCTTGATCTTTTACCCTCCGGTCCGAAACCACCCAACCCCTCTGAATTGCTTGCGTCGGAACAGTCTGCCAAAATACTAAGCCAACTTTCGGCGCAATATGATTACATCCTTGTTGATACCCCACCAGTAAATGTAGTAAGCGATGCAATGGGAATTAGCAAATCTGTTGCAGGAATTTTTCTTGTGCTTCGATATGGAAAAACTACCTATGAGGACGTGGACACCGCAATGAAAAAGATTTCTCTTTCGGAGATGGATATGCTGGGATTTCTTTTAAATGACATCAGTCGAAAAGGAAATGGACAAAAGTATGGGTCAAAATACAGCTATGCAGGATATGGGTATGGGGAAGAGACGAACGAGAAAGAAGATGAGAAAAAATGACAGACTATCATTCTCATATTTTACCCGGCTTTGATGATGGGGCAAAAGATGTAGCAACCTCTTTGGAAATGCTTTCGTTGCTCAAGAAACACGGTGTAAAGCGTGTAGCAGCAACGCCGCATTTTCGTGCACATCGGGAAACTTCGGTGCAGGCATTTCTGGAAAGGCGACAAAAAGCCTATGAGAAATTGAAAAAGTATGTGACAGGGATTGAGATTATTCTGGGGGCAGAGGTTTCTGTGGAACATGGAATCAGCGAACTTCCGGGCATTGAAAAGCTTGCTATGGAGGGGACAGACTTGATTCTCTTAGAGCCGCCCTACTCCGGGTATCGGGACTGGATTCCCGACGAAATCCATAATCTGTCTTGTGCATATCACCTTACCCCGTTGATTGCCCATATTCATAGATATGTAGGACTTTATAGCAAAGCAGAAATGGACAAAATGCTCGAGATAGACGCTGCGTTTCAGATCAATAACGAGGCGTTTGGAGAGTATAAGCAACGGAAATTTGCAAAACATATGCTGAAAAGCGGATATTCCATCACTTTTGGCAGTGATAGCCATAATCTTGAGAAACGGCGACCGAACTTTGATTTCTTGAAGAAAAAAGCAAAACGGGAATGGATCGAAACTTCCAATCAATTTTTTGAGTTTCATCGTAGAATTTTAGAAAATTGAAGAAATAATAGATGGCATGGGCTTGTACTGTGTCATCTTTTTTGTGCGGTGCTTTCATTGAGAAATATATTCTAAAAATGTTGACAAATGAGAAAAAGCGTGGTAAAATGGAGAATAGATTAAGAACTTGTTCTCATAGGATTTGTGCATGGATTTTCGAGCACAATTTTGATGAGGGCAAGGCGAAAAAGCGAAAGCATACTGTCGTATGGTGAGCTTTTTCAACGCAGCAATCGGCAAAATTTGCCGAAAAGATAGGTGCAATATCCTATGAGAACAAGTTCTAAGCTTATGTGGGGTGAATATTTTGTTTTGTAAAAAATGTGGAAAACAAATTGAGGATACCGCAATTTTCTGCGATTATTGTGGTACAAAGGTGAAAGAGGATGCACCGCCGAAACCGTCCTATTCCCAAGCGTCGGAGGGCTCTGTTGGAAATGTAACTCCAAACAGGAATGCAACTGTGACAACGCCGCCTACGCAGCCCAAATCCAAGAAAATGCTTCCAATTATTCTTGTGATTGTACTTGCTGCTGTGATTCTTCTCGGTGCATTGGTGGCAGCAGTGCTTGGGATTTTCTATTATACGAGTCACAAGGATAAGCAGGAGAATCTGGGCTCTATTGAAAGCACCACCGAGGTTACAGAGGATACGACTACTGCAGTCACCACAAAGGCGACGACTGCTGCAACAAAAGCTACAACGACGGCAACGACAGCCGTGCCGGTAGATGAGAGTGCAATATTCTATCAGCAGTATCGTGCCCAGTTAGACTTTCTCGATGCACAGGCAGATGCTGCTTATGTAGGCACGCCGATTTACAGGTATTATACCCTTTACGATATCAATAACGATGGTACGTATGAGCTGATTGTTCATCTGGGAGATAACGAGGCAGAAGCAAAAATCTATTTTTATTCTCTGGATACTGATGGTACATTAGTGGATCTTGGATACATCAATGGGGGACATACGGTTCTGGAGGAAAGTGATGGGGAACTTTATACTTCTTATGGAATGCAAGGGTTTCAGGACGTAGAGAAAATTGAAATGACAGGCAGCCTAGGACAGTGGAAAGTTACATCGGAAACGGTTTATCAAGAGGAAAATCTGACAGACTATATCAGCTATGGCACAAGTGTAAAGGGTTATGATCTTACAGATTTTGATGCTATTGATACGCTTTCACAGTTGGAGAACACTGTGAGCAGACCCTATGTGGATGCATATGTGGAAACCTATGACAACACCGTGGGAGAGGGGACAAAAAGTTATCTGAACGCATCCGGTGACTTTGATTATATTGTAGTAACTCGCTTCGATATAGACGATGGGAATGTGTATCAATACACCTATACCGCCTCTGAATGCAACGATCCCATTGATACACAGATGAACATTGCTGCACTTCCGGAAACTTATTTGTGTATTGTTCCGTTCTGTGATTCCGGCGTGGCAGGCGACGCAATTGTCTGTGATGTTCCGGGGTATGCAACCAATAGCAATACCAATACCAATACAGACGCTGTGCAACCATACGCCGTAGGAAATCTTACCGGTGAGATTAACCGTCATGGTGTTGATGTAGTAAGCTTTTCGACCTCTTACGTTTGTGAAAATGGACCGTGTACGATTGTAAGAGAGAGTCTCGGAAATGGTTGGCACGTGACAGCAAAAAATATGTATACAAGTCATGGTGTGACTTGGTATGAACTGTGGGATACAGACGATGGAGACTATTATGGTTGGGTTGATGCCAATTATATTGATTTCTATTAATGAATGAATGATTTCCTAATTGAAAAAGCAAGAAAACCTCCCGGTTTTGAATCGGGAGGTTTTTGTTTTGGGCAATTGGCTATTTGCCTTGCCCAAGTGCTTTCTGTTTTTTCAGAACACGGACATCTGTTCCCACAAATTGCAGAACGGTATAGCCGGTGAAAATCCGGGAGGTGATTCGTTCGTCATAATGGTAGGAAATCTCGTCATAGTTCATGTTGGTGCTGATGATGGTAGGCTTGTTTCGGTTCATTCTGGTGTTGATGATGTTATATACGGCGGATTGGTAGAACTGTGAGCGAAATTCTGTTCCAAGGTCGTCAAGGATTAGCAAATCGCAGGAGAGAATCAGTTCCAAAGTGTCATTGTCCCGGGATTCTTTTCCGAAATGTTCTTTTTCAATCTGACGTAAAAAATTGATGACGGAATCATAAAGCACGCTATAACCTTGGCGAAGCACCTCGTTGGCAATGGCGAGAGAAAGGTGGGTTTTCCCAAGTCCTGTTTTTCCGAACATAAGGATACTTGGGGCAGTCGCGGAGAAGTGGTTGGCATATTCCCTACAGAAAAAGAATACTCGTTCCATGGCAGTATAACAGCTTGCACCGCTTTCTGTGTGCTGCCCATTGTAATAGGCAAGGGAAAAGCTTTCAAAATTGGAGGAGAGGAACTGGACGCTTTGGTTGAGCTTTTTTGCTGCAAGCTTTGCAGAGAGTTCTTTCAAGCAGTTGCAAAAGGTTCCACCGGAATAGCCGGTGTCCTGACATTTCTCACAGTTGTAGTGCATATCCAGATAATCACTGGGATATCCATTTTTCACGAGAAGTTTGCGTACCAGTTCTTGTGCCTGAAGATTTTGTTTCCGAAGAGATTCTACTTTTTCTGCGGTATTTTCTCCTTTGCGGATGATTTGCATGAGTTCTCTGCTGGTGCGGAAGAGTTGCCGGTTGATTTCCAGTACTTCCGGGATTCTTGTCTCAATTTCCCGGATTCGTTCCTGATTTTGCACAATGGCTTCTTGCCGTCTGGAGGATACGATTTGTAGTGCCTGTTCTAGATTTTCTGTTTGCATAGAAACGCCTCCTAATCATCTAAATTGTATACAAAGGATTTGTACGCCTGGGCATTGTCGCTTTCCGGGACAGCTTGCTTGCCACGGGCTGTGGACTTGTTTGCCTCCGGATTTGGCTTGTCTTTGGTATCAACGTCTTCCTTAGTGCGATAGCCAGCCTCCATCCATCGTTGGAGTACACTGTTGAGATAGGGAAAGGACAGACGGTCGATTCCCTCAATGGTTTTTTCATAGGCATAGGTGATAAGTTCCATAGGGATCTGCATACTTTGCCAACTGTTGATAAATTCCTGTTGCTTTGGTGTTGGGTTGCGACGCATTTCAAACGCCTTTTGAATATGCCCGGTAAAACTTCTGCGGTGTTCCAGTTCATTAATCGCATCTGTTACCTGACTTAGCGTCCGGATGCCATCGTTCCACCAATCGGTAATAATTGCCTCCGCATAAGACACGCTGGATTTGTCAATGGATTTACAATAAAGGAGAACCGTCAGAATAATATCGCTTCCGATGTTGTTATAATCGTGCATCCACACAAGTGCCTTTTGCTCAATGTGTCGGAGAGGTCGTCCAAGCTGCTGCTCTGCCATACGAAACAGCGTTGTAAGTTCCTCAGATTGCTCCAGAGCGGTCGCAATTTCTACCGGTGTCATTTCCCCGGCTTTGCTACTTGTGGTAATCTGGGTGCTGCTACGCTTGCCTGAACGCTTCTCCTTTGTTGTCGGGGCTTCTGCTTCCGGAGTAGGGGCGGTTCTTTCCACAGGTGCAGGGGCTTGTACTTCCTTGGAGGGTACGGTAGAATGAAACAAATCCGTCTGATTCCAGAATAAGAGGGATTCCTCTGCAAGTTCCTCGGAAATAGAAAGATCCCTTGCAATCTCCTCGGTTGTAAGTTCCCGGTTGTTGTGGCGGAGAACATATAAGAGTACTTTTAACTGAGAGGGGGTAGCCAGCTTTAAGTATTGGTCTACTATGACATTTGGCACGCCAAACATTTGTCCAAAACCACCAATTTTTATTTCAAATGTCAAGAAAAGCGCCTCCTATGAAAAAAATTGAAAAAAACACTTGACAAGTGCGAGACTCTGTGCTATACTATATATTGTCGCCGACATGTCGGAATTGGCAGACGAGACGGACTCAAAATCCGTTGCTAGCGATAGCGTGTGGGTTCAAGTCCCACTGTCGGCACCATCTTTTTTAGAACCACTCTTGTTTTAAACAAGGGTGGTTTTTCTTTTGGGAATATCGTATGGAAAACTTCGCATTAAGCATTCTTGCAGTATTGTTCCCTATAGACAAAAAAACCGTATCAAAAATGATACGGACTTCTTGGCGTGCCCAGAGGGATTCGAACCCCCGACCTACTGGTTCGTAGCCAGTCACTCTATCCAGCTGAGCTATGGGCACATTCAATTGTTTTTCGTGTTGTGTCTCACAACGTTATATATTATAACATAATCCCAAAGACCTGTCAAGCCTTTTTTCGAAAAAAATCGGATATTTTAGAAGAAAGTCTGAAATGTACCGAAAATGCGATGCTTTTCAAATTTTGAAACCAGAGATTTTTGAAAAACCGCCTATATAATTGCACGATAGACGAGAAACACCCCGGTGGGAAACCGGGGTGTCTTTTACAGAACAGAATCTCTGTCTGTGGTGGTTCGATTTAGAGATAATCTTTAATCAGGCTGATGCAGGACTTGCAAACCTTCTTGTCGTTGAAGTCAGTCAGATCATCGACACGAGAACAAAGTGCGCAACTGCACTGTGCCTTATGGATAATGATCTTCTCTCCTTCTGTGTAAATCTGCAAATAGTCATTGCACTCAATCTGAAGCTGCCGACGAAGTTCCTTGGGCAGTACAAAACGACCAAGGCTGTCGACACGACGCATAATTCCGGAATCCTTCATTTCAAATCGCTCCCTTTCTGTTTACTCTCGCTCACGCTTCGGAGATCCCCATGAGTAAACGAATTCGTGTTGATTTTTGAAGAGCAAAATTATTTGCTAAAACAATAAACAAATTACAACTTTCTCCACACTCTTGCCTTACAGAAAAAAGTGTAGAAATGCCGACTCATTGCTATGGAAGATATACTGTCTATTTTAGCAAGCATTCTCTGCCTCTTCAAAATAGCTTTTTAAGACTGGTATTTCTAGTGAACCTGTCTACAATTTTATTATACAACCTTTGGCGAATTCTGTCAATCACAAACAGATGAAAATACTAGCAGTATTTGTCGAATTTATAGTTATATAAGTTATTCTTATAGCATCTTTTGCAAAAATTGCTTGACAAGAGGGGAAAGCTGTGATATAATAATTTATGTTGCTGCGGTGATTGTAATTCGCGGCTTGATAAGACGAGATATTAGCTCAGTTGGCAGAGCATACGCCTTTTAAGCGTAGGGTCGAGGGTTCAAATCCCTCATATCTCACCAAAAGATCCGTATCAGGTTTGATACGGTTTTTTTGTACCCTTTTGCAGAAAATAGAGGAATGGAGGATATGTATGAGGAGAAGTTTAAACGAACGGCTTCAATCCGTGTTGGAACGAGGAATTGCGGAACAGAAAATTACCGGGGCTTGTGTTGGAATTTATCAGAATCAGCAAGCGGTTCTGACCGGTGCCATTGGATTTGCGGATCGGGAACAACAGATTCCTATGCGAGAGGACAGCTTGTTCCGGATTTTTTCCATGACAAAACCGGTGACGGCTGTTGCAACCATGATGCTTTGGGAACAGGGAAAACTGGATCTGGACGATCCGATCTGGTGGTATCTACCGACGTTTCGGGAAAAACAGGTGGATGTAGAGGGAACACTTGTTCCTGCAAAGCGTGAGATTCTGATTCAGGATCTTTTGAACATGACATCGGGGATTCCATATCCGGATTGCTGGACACTGTCACAGAAGAAGATGGGCGCGTTTTATGATGAAATCAATCAGCGTTTGGACAGTGACCATCCGGTGGATACCCAGGAATTTGCGTTACGGGTTGGAAAGGACGTTCCTCTTATGTTCCATCCGGGGGAACGCTGGGCGTATGGTGCATCTGCGGATGTACTGGGGGCAGTACTGGAATGCGTTTCCGGAAAGCCTTTAGATGAGTTGTATCGGGAATTGATTTTTGAGCCTCTTGGTATGGTGGATACTGATTTTTATGTTCCCACAGAAAAGCGTTCTCGTCTGGTACAACTGTACATCTGGGACGGGAAAACAAATGGTCTGAAAATTGAACCGGATCCTCATCTTGGAATGACAGATTACCGGAAGCGTCCTGCATTCTTTTCCGGTGGTGCAGGATTGATTTCCACCTTGCAGGATTATGCACAGTTTGCCAATATGTTGGCAGGGAAGGGCTATCATGAAGCCAGTGGCACAAGACTCCTTGGGGAAAACACTTGGCGGTATCTGACTACGCCACAGTTGACGGCAGCCCAGAGGGCGACAATGGACTGGCAGCAGCTTAAGGGGTATAGTTATGGAAATCTGGTACGCGTTCTGACAGACCCGGTAGAGGGCATGACAAACGTACCAAAAGGGGAGTTTGGCTGGGACGGTTGGACAGGACCTTATTTTTGCGTCTCTCCGGAGGATGGCACAGTGCTGATTTATCTGATTCAGACTTGTAACGGGAGCACCAGTGACCTTGTGAAAAAGCTTCGTGCGGTGACTTTTGGCATGTTGCTTTAAGGCAACACTGATAAAGTAATATTGAAGAAAAAAGCGTATACTCCTGTATTTTGGAGTATACGCTTTTCTGTTTGATATAGATTAATGTAATGCTGTTTTAATCGGTTTCTTCCAGACCGGTGTGAACGCTGTTCTTTTCCAGTGCAGCAGCAGCCTCCGGAATGGATTTGTCCCCGGAAGTATTCTTTGGGAAAACAAATTTCAAAAGAATCGGTGTAATAATTGTTGTAAATACTACCATGATAACAAGGGGTGTCATGAACTTTTCATCCAAAAGTCCCACAGATGCACCTTTGTTTGCAACAATCAGGGCAACCTCGCCACGGGAAATCATGCCGATACCAATCTGCAAGCTTTCTTTGTTGGTGTACCGCATAATCTTTGCACCAAGACCGCATCCCAGTACTTTTGTCAGGACTGCGACAATCATCAGCAGAATCATAAAGACAATCAGCTTTCCGGTCAGTCCGTCGATTGTCATGGCAAGACCGATGTTTGCAAAGAAAATCGGGGAGAGAAGCATATAGGACAGGGTGTTGAATCTGTTTGCAACATACTCGTTCTTTTTCAGACCGGATACTGCAAGACCTGCAACAAATGCACCGGTGATATCTGCTACGCCAAAGAAAATCTCTGCAACAAAGGACAGGGCAAGGCAGAATACAAAGGTGATGATGTTGTGACGACGGAGGTTTTCGTTGCTGGATTCTCTCCATTTTTTAAAGAAGTAGTGGTACAGAATTGCTGCGCCAATGGCAACGATGAAAAATGCCAGAATGTTCAGAACAACTGCCAGTACGCCTTCGCCTACTAAAGCAGAACCAAAGGTGACTTCTGTTTCTCCGGTATCGGATTTTTTACCCCCAAGGCTGATTACAACGGTCAGGGCGATAATTCCGAGAATGTCGTCGATTACCGCAGCACCCAGAATGGCATTTCCGGCACGAGAACTGAGTGCCCCAAGTTCCTTTAAGGTTTCAACGGTGATACTAACAGAGGTTGCAGTCAGAACGACACCGATAAAGATGTTTTGCCACATCAGAGAAGCCATTTCCGGGTCTTGTTCCGTGTTGTAAACAGAAGCCAGTAAGAATCCGCCAATTAGTGGAACAATTACGCCGAACAGCGCAATGACAAAGGAGGCGAGACCGGCTTTTTTCAGTTCCTGAATGTCTGTTTCCAGACCGGCATTGAACATCAGGACAATTACGCCAAGTTCAGCCAGACTGACAATCAGGTCGTTTCGTTCTACAACATCCAGTACCATAGGTCCTAAGATAATACCGGCAGCCAATGCACCGACAACCTGTGGGAGACTGATGCGTTTGGTGATCAATCCACAGAGTTTTGTGGATAAAAGAATAATCGCAATTTGCAATAAGAAAGAATAATCATTGTTAAACAAAAAATCTTTCATGGAGTATTACTTCCTTTTCATTGAGTTTTCTTAGGGCAACACTGTGCAAAAATGTGTTGTCGCCTTTATGACAACAGAAGCTGTCGCAGTTTTGTAGCATCCAGACCGTTGACTTTATTGTCGCTGCAAAGGTCTGCGTTTTGGAACTGTTGTGCCTTTAGTGTAGCATCTCCCAGGAGATAGCGGATCAGCAGAACAAGATCAGAGGTGTTGACACGTTGGTCTAAGGTGACATCTCCAAGCAGTGTCTTATCTATTTTTTCTGTTGTGGTGGTTGTTGTGATGGCACTGGCAGTTGTTCCGTCCGGTTCTGTTCCGGAAATCAGTACACCGTTCTGATACAAGGGAATTTTATCGGAAATCACATATTCCCCGAGATTTTCCAAGAGATCCTGATTGGAATAATCGTTAGAAGCATCCCAACCACTTTGATAATCCGGAAATACCAACGCAAGCATAAGTTCGCATTGATTGCGTCCCTCAGAAATCGGCATTGCAGCAGTGCCGTCAGGATAGGTTACTTCAATATAATAGATGTTACCCTGATAGTGCTGGATTTCTGAAATTTGTGCCGGTTCACAGTCGCTGTACATTTTCGCCTGATCCCGATCGACACGAACCACCACATCTGAAGCAGAATAGCCGGCATCCAGAACTTCTGACAGATCCATATAATAGCGATAAGACAGATTGTCTTCTACTCTGGCAGGCCATGCGGAGTGGTTGGTGAATTTCAGACTGAGGTTTACACCACCGGAGGCTTCTGTCAGTTTTGTTTCAACATAGAATTCTTGTTCCCGTGTCTCTGCCTCCGGAAAGTTCGGATCTGTTGTGCCACCATTTGCGTCTACCATTTTACAAAGCAGTGCAGTAAATCCGGCATTATAATCACAGGCAACCTCGTTGTTGATATAGTTCTGTCTGTCATCCTCATAGCTTCCATCCTGGTTTGGACCGCCTACCAATGCACCATAGAGAATGTGTCGGTTGGTTTCCGGAACAGAAAGATCGTTTTTCCAGGAAGCGTGTGCTGTTCGGTGGTGTGGGTTCTGCGGAGCGTTTTCCCCATAGCCGACAACATAGCTTTGATTGTCCGGATTGTCTCCCAGACAGTAGTCAATCTGATCCTGATAAAAGCTTTCATACTTGCTTGTGTCTGTACCGGCAAGGACTGTATCACAGGCGACGCTTGCCAAGAATCCGGCAGTTGTAGCATAACGCAGGCAGCCCCAGGTTGTCAGCCATTTTGCACCACCGGGTAAGGTTTCTACAGAGTCTGTCCAGTAATCCAGATGCTTTTTCACTCTTCCGGTATAGAAGCTGTCTCCGGTATTGATGGCATAGAGGAGTAGTCCTCCTTGCATTACATCGTCCCAGCACATTCCCCAGGAATATTTCAGTTCATCAGAGCCAAGTTCTGTTCCAAGCTGTGGAATATACGAGGTGGCTTTGTCCAGATAGGACTGTTCTCCAGTGGCGATGTACAGCCAGTTTGCCGCATAGAACAACTCGTCATAAAAATGGGAGGAACGATAGAACCCACCGGCATCGCTGTTGTTGTATTCCTCATCGCTTCTGGTTTCATCTGCAAGCCGGAACAGATTTTCTGCATGTTCCAGATAGCTTTTTTCTGTTGCACTGTCCACTCTTCCTTGCAATGCACAATATCCGGCAGCCAGAGCCGCAGCCATTTCGCCACAGACAGCAGAACTTGTACCGGTGAGAATTGCTCTTGCTTCGGAATAGTCAGCACCGTTTTCTTCCATGCCGTATTGGAGTAGTTCCACAGGACCCCACCAGGTGTGATCCATTTGTCCGTTTCCGACCTGATAAACAGCAGTATCTCCCAGATCACAAGCAGCCAGATAATCCAGCACAAAGCTTAAGTTGTTGACATAGGTGTCCATCTGTCCGATGCTTTCCAAACCATCAGGATATTGGTACAGTCCCCAGGCAATCATAGAGGCAGAGTATGCCATAGGCAGATTGAACTTGACGTGATCTCCTGCATCATACCAACCTCCGGTAACAGCATCGTCTGTGGTGGAATCTCCACGCCATTCTACACGATTCCATTCCGGCAGTGGTCCGGCTTGTTGGCATTCATAGAAATACAGAGACATTTGCAGCGCTTCTGCATAATTTGCAGAAAACGAATCCGTCTCTGCCGAAGCAATTTCCGGGAGGGCAGACGCTGTGCCAAATCCAAGGCAACCTGACAGAACAAAGGCAATCAGACGTTTGGTGAGATGTTTTCTTTTCTTCATAAGACTTTCCCCCTTTCATGTGTTTTCGGGGAATATCATAGAACTCGTTCTCATACGATATTTCCCTTGGACTGAAATCAGCCCATACATAAATTATTATGGCACGATTTCACGGAATTGTCAAGCAGTTTTTGTGAATTCTCGTCCTAAGGCAACACCGCATAAAGACCGCCTAACGGCTTTGCACGTCATCTGCTTGCATATTTTCCGTCATATTTCACAAAAATGCT
>CAYXKI010000003.1:20883-28281 GCA_964465095.1 uncultured Ruminococcus sp. | reverse complement strand
AACAAAAAGCGACTCACACTGAGCAAATTTCAGTGTGAGTCGCTTTTTTAAATATCTTAACGCATTCGTCTCCCCTGATTACAATTGGAGGCAGATTTGCCACAATTCTGGTCATAGGACGGATTACAGCAATAAAAATTTTTGGCGTTCAGATCGTCTTGCACCATGCGAAGTGCTTCTCCAAATCGCTGGAAGTGCACAATTTCTCGTTGCCGCAGGAATTTGATTGGTTCACGAACATCCGGATCTTCACAAAGGCGTAGAATGTTGTCATAGGTGGAACGGGCTTTCTGCTCTGCTGCCAGATCCTCCGTCAAATCGGTAATGGGGTCGCCTTTGCATTGAAAATAGGCAGCAGTAAACGGCGCACCGGATGCACCTTGCGGATAAATCGCCAGTGTATGATCTACGAAATAGGTATCATATCCGGCTTCTTTGATTTGTTCCGGTGTGAGATTTTGCGTCAGTTGATAGAGGATCGTTGAAATCAATTCAACGTGTGCTAGTTCTTCCGTTGCAATATCTGTCAAAAGTCCCTTTATGGGATTTTGCTTCATGGCATACCGCTGCTGCATATAGCGAAGTGCTGCCCCAAGTTCTCCGTCCGGTCCGCCAAGTTGATCAAAAATAATTTTTGCTGTCCGTGCATTCGGCGTTTTTATTTTTACCGGAAATTCAAGCTTTTTCTCGTAAACCCACATAAATCAGTTCGCCTCCTTTTCCCACGGCCAAGGACCATCTGTCCAACTCCACGGCGTTTCTCCCTCTGTCTGAATCGGTTGAATAGGACCGAATTGCTGTACATATTGGGAGGCGAGTTGCTGCCGTTTGGATTGGTACTTCTGCCACAGTTTTGTGGCATGGGAACAGTTTGGATGCGTATCCAGATATAGTTGTAGTTCACAAAGTGCAAAATCATACTTTCGTATCATAGAGAGCAGTTTTTGTTTCTCAGACACAGTCGCCACCTCCCTGATATGGATAATCCAGCACAGGGAAAAGCGTGCCGAGTTCAAAGCCAGTGCTCAGGTCAAATGGCTCTTCCCATTGTTGCATGGGAATATACGCCATTCCGGGAGGTGTCTGCTTTGGAAATACGCTTTCCATCCCCTCCGGTTGCATTTGCTCCCCTCTGGGATGTCGGTTATAGTCACGAAGCATATTTCGTTGCATTCCTGCCATTTGTTGCATTCGTTCCAGTTGATTTTGCATGAAATTTTCTCCTTTCTGCATTCCTTCGAAAAGGGAAACAGGTGACACCACACAATTTTCTGTGCGGTAGTCGCCTATACTGCATTCTATGCAGAAAAGAGCAAAGCTGTGTTGCTTTCGTGGATTGCCAAAGGGTCTACTTGTCCGTAGCTTCTCCTTGTTATCTTGACATACACGTTTTCGAAACACATATCCTTACTGTAATTATACCATGACATTTTTTCTTTTTCAAGGGAATCTTTCACATTTTCCCTTTTTTATCCATTTCACATGGCGTTACACAGGAAACTTATGCAAAATGCACAAAAGAAAAGTGAAATTATGGTGAAAACAGAAAAATGGTAGAAATAGGTATTGCACTTTCCAGATTTATGTGTTATAATTTGGTTAAACATGAATTGGAGTATTTTGGAAAATCTGAGGTGCTCTATCATTTGAGAAAAATCCATCCATTTACAACATACATATAGGAGGAGTCTAAAATGAAAACAATGCTTTCTTTCATGAACCGTGTATGGAGTTTATCCAAACGAGCAGCATATTTGTTGCTCTCCTTTGTCATGCTACTTTCTGCGGTAAACTGGGATATTTTCAAGACCGCCTCCTGGATTGTAAGCGGTGAGGAGTACGCTACATTTGAAATAAGATTCGATGGTGTTACTACGGGTGAGAGCAGTGTGTCGGCACAAGGTGGGGACAATAATACTGTCTTTTATCAAATCAGCAAAGCCAACACAACTAAATTGGGGACGTTGATTCAGCCTTCCTATACAGATCACAAAGGACCATATGTAATGAACTACACTCTTACAATTACGCTTCCCTATTTGTATTTTGATAAGAATAATATTCTGCAAAGTACAGAGAACTTTAATGATATACCGAAAGACATCAGAGAGAGTAAAACGTATATGGGAATCCAGGCAAGGCTAAGTGATGCTGGTGGATTTGGAGATAATACACAAGTAACAGATAAAGATGGAATATCTTTGAGAAAAACAATTAAAGATGAAAATGGAAACGAAAAGGTTGTCAGCGAATATGCCAGAGGAGAAATTGTTCTGAACAATTCTTTGGATAATCTGAACGCCAAAGCCACACCAACTTTTGAGGTGCAATTTTACGATTCTGACGGCACTGTAGATGGTAGTAAACTCACTGTTCCGGAAAACGCAGCAGTAACTTTAAAGATGGAGTTTGGCTACGAATATTATTGTGCGGGTTCAAATACAATTCTTAGTCAAGTAAATTGGTCAACCAAAACTGCATCTGATACAATCGATACCGGTTCTACCTCTTCCAATGATTCTAGCGATAATTGGCTAAGTGAGGAGGATGGTAGTCCAGAGGAAAATGCATCCGCTGTCTCTACAAGCAAAGTGATTACGCTTGTAAATTGCAACCTGAAGTGGGAAACCTCCATAAAGAGTATAAACAACGTAAAACTCTATCAAGATCCAAATAAAAACAAGAAGTGTACTTCTGTCATATGGCAAAAGTACAACTATATGGTCTATGCAATTACAGTAGCGAACATCTCTGAGGATCCGGATAGTCAGATTGACGACTATGAATTGACCCTTTGGACGCAGTACTATCAAGACCCATCCAGTCGTTCTGTATTAGAGAAAGATATGATAGCGTGGGTTTATGATGAAGAAACCGGAGAAGCTGTAGAAAATGATAAAGTTTTTTCTTCGGAGAACAATACCAGTCGGTATGTAGGCGTCCCCAATAAAGGCGGTGTTCTGATTTATGATGTAACCGGCGTGAATGATTACACGTCTTGGGATCTGGAAAACTTTTCAAATATTCCGCAAGACTCTTTGCCATATACCTACACCGGGAATGGACATCTTTTGGTTGCGGGAATGGCAAACACAGATTCTGATACGGATACAGATACAAATAGCACGAATTCCAAAAATACGAATGCCCATGTGATTTATTCGCCATATAAAGGGACATCAACAGAAACATCGACGGAAACATCAACAGAAGCGTCAACGGAAGCATCGACAGAAGCATCAATGGAAGTATCGACAGAAGCATCAACAGAAGCATCAACAGACGCAAATACGACAGAAAGTAACAACAGTACACAAACTTATTATAGTACACACACGTATCTGGTAGCTGTACCATATCCGAATACATTCATAAATGACAAAAGCGTGTCTGCAAAACTTTTCTCCACCATCTCTTTTGGTGGAACGAGTTATATTCACTGGACAAAAACATGCAAGGAAACAAGTTATTTTACCAGTCCGACAAAGGATAATTTCCGTCAGAATACCTATGTGGAAGATGAGAATCATACGGAAACAACGGAAACAAACATCGGAATCGGATCTGTTGGAGAGTTTTATCTGGATGGATTTAGCAACGTCGGAAATGTACCGGTTTTCAATGCTGTAACGACAGATACTTTGCCGGAGTATTTCGACCTACAGGAAATTGATATCCAACTGGATACAGATAGTATTTTTTATCCAAATGTGAAAAACCTCGCTTTGTCTAATTGGTTTAAATCCGATGAAAATGGGGAGGCTGCGGATTTTATTCAATTTGGTTTCAAAACCGGGGAAAAAGATGCAAACGGCAATGATGTGGTTGTCTATAAAACGCTAACAGAACTTAAATTACCTGTATCTGAAATTACAAGCGAAAACGCAACTACGTCAAAAGTCTGGAGAATTTCCGGGATTAGTACGGCGTTGTCTACGTATTTAAGTGCGAATAAAGGTTACACCTTTACACGTGATGTACAGATTTTATTCAAGGATAAAATTCTGCGACTTACAGATTTCCACGGAAAAATCACAATGCGAGGAAAGTGCCCCTATCTGAGAACCTATACCAACAAAATCTCGACTGCATATGAGTATCATTACGATACAATTAAAACTGCGACTTCTGAAGAAGGAACGCAGTCGGAGACGTTTTATGCACGAAACGTTTCTAGTGATAATACTGTGTCAAATGAAGATTTAACAGAGGATGATCTCCGGACTGTATGCACCGATACAGCGTCTCTTACAACTGTGCAAGCAAAGCCGGCAGTAAACGCAAAGGGCGAATTTTATGATTTATATGCGAATAAAAGAGAGGAAAACGAGGAGCAGCTTGTCTCTTTGAATGATGAATCTGCTGCGGTACGTTTTTACCTCACAAATGATAGCGTTTCCGATATGTCTCCTGCGACCTTGCAGATAACCGGGCTATATCCGGAAACCACAAAGGGCTTAAAAGCTTCAAAAATTGAACTCAGTAAAAACTTGCTTTTGAATGCAACCATAGACACGATTACCCTGACCGGCATTTCTGAAGATAAGGATGGGACTCTGCCAATTTATGAACTTAAGCTTTCAGACTACGTTACAGTCGATGATAAGGGAACAATTACACCCAAAGGCGGTGCAAGCTGGGATAGTACGGAAGAAGTACTTGTGCTTCCAAGTAGTCTTTGGAAAAGCTTCAGCGAATTTAAACAGGTAGATGTATCGTTTACGCAATTTGACAAAAATGTAACGGCGACCGACTGCTTTTTCCAGATTTACGGTACACCAACAACGGAGAGCAATATTTCTGTAAAGGCGGTATTTTCTACGCAGTATAACGTCAAAACCGGCGATAATGATTACAAAGATGACGTTGTGGAAGATACTGCAACTTTACAGGTTGCAAAAATTGCTCCGATCTTAAAGAGTAGCGTTTACTATGTAGATAGTGAATTGAATGAAAATACCCATGTATCACAGTCTACAAAAACGGTAAACAATCAGACAGTAACGGTATATCCCTCGATTACTGTTCCAAATCAAAGCGATTCCGATACGACTTGGTATGAATTTTCGTTCCAAAACAATTCAAAGTCAATTGGCGGACAGTCAATTCTGGGAATTACTTTGGACGGTGTAGGCGAAGTCTCTGAAGAGGATGCCAACGATACAGAATCCACCCCGGAACTGGAAGGGTTTGATACTAAGAAGATTGTCCTTTCTGGATATTATAAAGATGATGATACTATCTCTACTGCTGTTCTGGATTATCTGGAATTGTACGATTATGATGATGCGTATGACATCGACAACGACAGCGATTCTGCAATAAGAGTCGAAGCAGATAAACTTCAAAGAGAGGGCAACGATCTTGTCTTAGATTTGTCGGACTATGATAATGATATTGCACGCCTGAAAAATGTACGGTTTGTTTTCTCCAGAGTTGTTGGCAATACCGACCTCTCCGATGTCGACAAGCTAAACAAATTGACATTTAAGCTTTATGGTGTTACTGACTGGCAAGGAGATTGGACGGCAAAGGCGGATTTTAAGGTTGTTGGAAGCCTTAGTGGAATCAGCGCATATTCTGAGGCAACCATGAAAGTTGCAGATACAAAGCTTACCATTGATGCAACTGCAAATCATATTGAGACAAACGAAAGTAAAACCACGCTTACTGTTCCAAATAAGGAAAAGGATTTGTTCTATGAGTTTGTCATGTACAACACCAGTATTTCCAAAGCAGGACCGTTGAAGATTGACATGACTTTGGATAGCGTTTCAACAAAGGCGTTGCAGAATGATGACGATAAAACGCCGGTTATTAAGGGCTATCTGACAGACTATGTTACAATTTCTCCGGAAGATACGGTGGTTGGCGAACTGGAGAAAGTTATATTCACGTTTTATCTGCCAAATGGTGCAGTCGGACCTGCAAACACGTTTTCTTTGACAATGCAAGAATTAGAAGCGTGCGAGAAAGATAGCGATGGCAATTACATTGTCAAAATGTCTGAGAATTATGGCTATCTGAACAAGATCCAATTTGTCTACACAGAAATGGGTAGACGTATGACAAAAGAGAACGCTTTAACGGTGCGGATTTATGGCTCCAGCAACTGGTTTGATGACTTGAAATGCACTGCAACCATGACACCGCAGCGGAAAAAGATGCAATCTCAAGCCAAAACAGGGACGGCAACTTTCCATGTCGATCGCCCGGCATTGACGGTGAATACCCATATTTTTTATGATGATAAGACACCGGAGGTGACACAGACAAACTCTGACTGTACAGACAAATCGAATACGATTCTTGGCGTTCCGTATGACAGAGATTTCTATTATTACGCAGAGTTCGCCAACAAAACCATCTCCGTATTGGATGACGTACAGATTGTCGCAAGCATTCCTTATGAAACACAAAAGGAAGAGGGTACAGGATTTCATACCACAAAACTGGTAATCAACAAAGACCTGATTGACCAGTTCGAAGCTGTCGACAATATTATTATTACCGGAGAAGATACAGAGAATAAAGAAATTACCGTTACTCTTGTCCCAAATTATGACGAGGAGAATCACGAGATTGTAAGCTTCTCATTAGAAAATGACCCGGATACTGTTTATAATTACAGCAGCGACAACGATAAAGAAGCCCTTGTCTTTACCCGGGAGGAATACAACAGCGAAGAAGCCCCTTTCCAGTTTGAAACTTTGTCCGATATGGAAAATCTGACTTCTGTTGAGATCAATGGTACAAAATTCAAAATCACCGATTCCACAGATGAAGAGGAGAAGCGTATCATCTATTTTTATGGATATGATGATTCTGACTTTACCGCAGAGGACAATCTCATTGTTGATACACGAAATTATCTGGATTGCTTCCGTGAAGACTCCTGCACTTTTCGTGATATGACTTATTCTGTGGAAGAATTCGATACCAACAAATATATTGTTGCAAATAAGGATTACAGCACAGCATATATTACAAAGATGTATTTCGATACCGTAATGATGGCGTTCTATTATGACGGAACGAACAACACAACATCCGATAAAAAATATACCGCTGCATCTAGCGCCATAGAACACTTGCGGAAAAATTATGCGCAGTATACAGAATGGGTAAATTCAGAATCACACGTGGATAATAGATGTGATGCATATTTGTTCTCAGAAAGCGATGTTTGGGGCGAAAATGCCGATAACTCTGAGTTGGAAATTGGTTATAAGGCAATCGGGTCTTTTGCATTGGATTTTCGTCAGTATTGTAATGTGGGAACAAATTATCCTAGTTCTAAGCCCACATATGCTTCTCAGGAACACGAGGGATTAAATTATGTATATACACAGTCACTGAACACTGCTGCCACGGTGGATCTGACAATTAACATTCCTT
>CAYXKI010000003.1:12536-20783 GCA_964465095.1 uncultured Ruminococcus sp. | reverse complement strand
AATCCGGTAACAACGGTTACCATTCAATTGGATATCAATCAATTACAAAAAAGTACAGAGGACAGTTCCGCCAATAACCCGGATTATGGAATCTGGTATGATCAGACAGATTCGTCTACACAGGGAATGTTTGAAGTGACCGGTAGATTTTATCGTCTGAGTGATGATACAACTTCTTCAATTGCCACAGCTTCTGCAAAAGTTACAATCGGGGATTCTACAAATGGTAGAAGCAAGGTTCGTGTTGATGAGGGCTCTGAAGAACATACAGCTTCTGATTGGTCTTATAAGAATTACTATTATAGTTTTACGAAATTGGGTTGGAACAGTTGGTGCGGTTGTCACTGGCTTGCACGTAAATATGAATATACAGCAAGACATTTATTTACAACGACAAAAGTTCATGTTACCAACGATCAGGACAAGGTACAAAAGGGCGGTATGGCAAATGATACTTCATTGGATAACGATAGCGCAGAATTTGGTCAGGAGACCAACTATTCTGTTGCATTTTATCGACGAGGGAGTATTCAATCTTTTAGCGAACTGACAAAAACAATTGTAAGTCAAAATGATAGCGGAGCAAGTTATAAAGCATATCCCAATGACGCTTATCACTATTCTGTCGACAAAAGTATTATTCGTGATGACCAATACGACTGGGTGGGGAAAGTCTCTTTCACCGATATGGTAACCCTTACGGACACGCTCCCCCCGATTTACCCGGATGCCACTTATGATTATCACGGTTTCCTTACAACAAAGCTGGAAATTTCCTATGACATCTATAAATATATTCTGCCCAAACAAGAGGAAACAGGAGAGGAAGAAATCACGCTGACTTTGACCTGTCGTGATACAGGAGATGAAAAAGATCTGGAGACCGAAACAATTTCTGTCCCGGTTCAGAAACTTATAGATCTATACGGAGCTAAGGAAGGTATCAGTTGGTATATTTATCTGGATTATGAAACGCAGACAGAGGAAACAGAAGAGGAAACGACAATTTCTTATCCTGCTGCGGATTCTACATTAAATCCAACTGTCGTAATGGCAAAGGTCGTGTCCAGTGCAGATAACACTCAAGGAATAAGCGGTGTAAGTTTTAATTTGGTGAATGCATCTGGCGACATTGTAGATACCGCCACAACCGATGAGGATGGAATTCTTCAATTTGGTGGTGTGAAAAATGGTGCTGATTATACCATTCAGCAAGCTAAAGCGGTTCCGGGCTATGGCATGAATACAACTTCCTATGCAGTTGAGGAAATCACCGGAGAAACTCCTCTTGTTACATTGGATCAATTGATCGTTCTGACTGTTGACGCAACGTATATTGCCGAGGAGGATTATCCATCTGTAGAAACCGAGAATCAGCCGGCAATTGTTGGTAAGGTAGCAGGAAAAGACGGGGAATCTCTGTCCGGTGTTACTGTTGGATTGTACAAGGACGACGACAAATTAAAGGCAAGCCCTGTCCAGACGACAACGACAGATGAAAATGGCTTCTTTGTCTTTAAGAACGTGGAAGAAGGAACGTATTTCGTTTCCCAGATTTCAACGATTGAGGGGTACACTGTCCCTACGACGATGAAAAAGGTAGAAGTTGTCAATCCGCTTGACGCTGATCCTACAGTAACCGTACCCGATATTGTGCTGGAAAATGAGAACGCAGAGAATACGGAAGAAACAACAGAAAAGACGGAATCTGAAGACACAGAAACGGCACTGGAACTTACCGGCTCTGTAATCTGTGGTTATGCCAAGGACAATATGGGAGCGGCACTTTCCGGCGTTACATTTGGCTTGTATTCGCAAGGGGATGAGGACTTCATAGAAGAAGTAACCACAGATCCTACCGGATTTTTCTACTTTGAAACGCTTGCAGCAGGCAATTATGAAGTAAAACAGACATCATCCCTTGATGGCTATACTATGTGTGAGGACGTATACGAAGTCACAATCAACGATGAAACCACGATTGCTTGTAGGGAGGAAGCATTTGTCAACCAAAATGAATCGATAAATAGAACGACAGTTGTAAAACTGGATGGTGCTTTTGTCGATGAAAAAGAGGTCGTTGTTGATACCACAGATACCAACACAGAACCGACATTATCTTATGATATTCAACCCAGTGAAAAGAAGTATACAATTCATCTTGGAGCAAATACTTTCTTGAAAGAGTATGCGTTGACCCTTTACGATATTCCCGGTGATGGAGATACATCAAAGGAAATTGCGGGCGTTACTGCGGATAAGCATGGTACGTCGGGGGATATTGATATCAAAGTGTACGGTTGCCCTTATGTGCGGAAAAAATATAATGAAAATTATGAGGGCACAAATACGATGACCACCAATGTTTTTACCCATTATAACCCCACGAAGTCGATTTACACCAATTCCGATACCGGACGGATTATGGGTTATCTTGTTTCGTTCAAAGGTGGCTATACGATTACAACCCAGGATGATAAATCTTCTCAATCTCTGTACGATTATGTACAATATGATGAAAATTTGAAGTACGATAACAATACCCCCTCTAACGGTTTGTATAAAGTAAAGATTTATAATCAGACCGTAAAAGACGAGAATGGTGAGTTTATCACTACCGGAGAACAACGAGCGGCAAAAATTGACTCTGCCTCTACCACCAACACAATGGATTCCAATTATCGTTTACAGCATATCTATATCCCAACGTTTTTGGTGGACGGAGACTGGTTTACAGTTGGCGACTTGACGCTTTCCATTAACAATACAAGCGTGCCTATAAAGCTTGTGGAAAATCCCGGAGAAGATGCTGTCGATTCTGATGGGGTGTATACTGTTCATTTGGAGAATCCTATCACGGTAGAGAACGAGAGCGTCTATGACATTGATGTGGAAAATATCATCCGCACTCTGCAAGAAAGTGATGCAAAATATCTGTATTCTTATAAGAATACAACCAATGGAGAACCGTATGTCAAAGCCTATGTCAGCAGCTTTCAGTTGAATCTGAAAGCAGTCAATGCAGATCGAACAAATGCAGAGAGTGTACTGGATAACAACGAATATCTGACAAGCACAAAAGATAGTGACAAGTGTACCTTTATGTATTCCGGTGTCTATGTTGATCGTACAGAGAAGAACTTCATGAGTGATACATGGGATTCTACTTCTACGCCAACTTTCGGGAAATCTCCGAATGCATACAATACTGTAAACTCCATCAATAACCTTGCAGTAACCTTTACTTCAATTGATCCTAATGCAAACATTTTTGAGTATCAGGATCTGAGTTCAACCAGACGTTCTGCATATTATCAGTTGCACAATCTGCTGAGTCAATTGGATGTCAACGTTACACGTAGTGCAATGTATGACCTTATAACAAATGGTGATGGCGAAACAAGGGCTGTTGACTATCAACACTTGTCACCTTATGATTATGTGGAGTATACCTTAAATGCAAGTGTGCCGGATTCTGCTCTGTTGCCTATGGAACATCTGGATCTGGATTTCACCGTAAAAGAGGGACAACGTATCATTCAGTGGGATGTTGTCGATGCAAATGGTAAGGTTTTAACAAGTTCTGACGGGACAGGCACAAAGAATATTACTGTTGACGGAATTACTGGCACACTTTCTGATGCAACCGGCAGTCAGACCATAACCGCAGAGAAATCTGTGGATTATAGCCGAATTACTACTGATTCTGACTCAGAAGCAACCGACACAAACTATAAGACTCTTACAATTTCCTTTAGTAACAGTAAAAAAACCGAGAATGCCGAATACCCCTATGCAGATCAGATTATGCCCGGGGAAAGTCTGTATATTCGTGTAAAGACACAACTTACAGAGAATAATGGCTCTTATGACGGCGTATCTGTGGGTAGCGCAGTGACGCAATATCACGCAACGCCAATCCATACGTATCCGCAATATTATATCTATAACAACGGTAGTGCAAGTTCTTCTACCTGGACATATAGCTATACAGGAACCGCAAATTCGATTGCAAATACAAAAGATGATGCAGGATATTCTTATTATTATCGTTATACTACAACAGATTCTGAGAATCAACGGCAGTACTATGCCAAAGTGACGGATACGCTGACGTATCAAAGCACTGCACCGGTAAACCTTACCTATACAGTAGATAATATTGCAGAAAACTATGACGGTAAGGGCGCAAAGCTTGAAATTAGCAATCTCTATAATGAATCTGCCCATGATTGTGAAACCTATGCGGTCGCCGTTTCCTTCTTGGAAAAGCAAAACGATGATAGTGGAAATACCTATTATTATCGAGGATTCCAACTGACAGAGTTTTATAAAGTAGCAAAAAATCCTGATTTGTATGACTCTGTGGAAATTCTCTATGAAGTCGCAAAGCGAGATGAGTCAGCCGATTTTGCAGATGATGAGAACATCAATTTTGTACAGCGCGACAATGGTGATCTGGATACAGAATTTATAGTACAATCTGAAATGAAAGAGGAAGATTTGCGAAACGTTGTCGGCGTAAAATGGATTTATCACAATGTAAAAGGGTATGCAACCACAAATGTTGCACCAAGTTCCGGAAGCAGCACACCCACAAAACAGCTTGGCACAGCTTTTGATTCGGTTACCTTAACCGGCGTTGGACGTTGGCAGGATATTGAGAATGGCAATGCCCAAAAGCATGATACCTATCGCCAATATTTTACCGGGACAAACAAATTTACCCATACACATGGTGAATCTGTTTCTGTCGTGACAGTTCAAACAGAAGCAGACGGCACGTCGTCCAGTAAAGTTGCAACGGATTCTACAGATGCATCTTACACCATTACAACATCAGATACAAAAGTGTTATATCATCTTGTTTATCGTGAAAATCCGATTGCCCAGTTGCAGACACAGACGTTTAAAAGTGAGGAGGAAGCAGCACAAAAATATAATGCAGACAGTGCACAGAAAACAGGATATCGTCCAAATGATGAGATCTGGCAAAAAGTCACGTTGAAAAACCTTAAAGCTGTTCTGGATTCCAGTGGCAATCAGGCAGGGGAAGAGGGCAGAATTTACAATCCTGTCTTTTACGACAAGGTGCCGGAATATTTCGAATCAACAATGTATAGTGGTTATCAAGAAGGAAAAAGCTTATCAGATTTCGGCTTTGTAATCTATAATGCAGACAATACAGTGTCTGAGTTAACAGCTAAAGTCGAACTGTATCTTGCAGGCATCACAGAGGAATATGAAGACTACGATTATGGCGGGCAGATGACCTACATCGATGGTTACAAAACGGGAAACAGTAACGGAAAAGAATTTGCAGATCTAAAGGTCAGCGAAGACAACACGGAAAAGATTAAGTTCACAATTTATGAAGTGCGGCTGCGGTATAAGAATGGGTCTGGTGATACAGTTGTTCTTGAACCCGGACAGCAGGTTGAGTTCTGGTATAACGGAATAATCCGTGAGGATGATCTGCCAATGGTCTATACTGCGTCAACCTATGATGATGATACTGCATCCTCTACGCTGGAGGATACATCCGATCTCCACCCAGCATATTTCCCACGAATCGGGGAGTATTATCAGTATCAGATTGCGAATTATCATTCTACCACTGATTACTATGGGAATCTTTTCCCATTGGCATCGAATGCATTTAACAGCAGTTCAAATGCAAGTGCATCCTCACAGTATCAGCAGATTTCAAATGCAAATATACAAATGGATATGGATTTTCTGATTCACGATATTGGTTTCAGTGCGGATAAGAACACCCAGGTGGATATGTGGGAGTTCTTGGATCAGACAATCACCTATATTCCCGGATCTGGTGACAATACTGGCATTTATGGCGGTCAGAACGGGACACTTGTGGACTATGATGCAACGACTGCAAACAATAAGCAAGCAGTACGCTATACAGCCAGCACAAAGGTCAATTCCACAGACGATCTTGAAAAATTGCCTCAGACGGTAGAATACAAATCCGGTGGATATAATCGGGATTGGTACAAATTGATTGTGGGCGAGCGGAACAAGTACTATGCAAACTGGAATACGCTGTATCAGCAAGACGATGGGAACAATAAGAATACTCCAGTCGTCTGGACAGAAACCAGATTGCATCTGCAAAAAGCATGGCTTGCAACAAGTTCTGAAATGGTAAGCAGCGAAAAAAATATTCAGTATGAAGCCTCCTCCGGGGACTATACAAGTGAAGTGTCCAACCCAGATTATCCGCAAAATGGTATACATTGCAATACTAATGCTTTGAATAGTTATCATAACTCTGTGAATTCTGTAACAGATCAGTCTGGTGCAGTTGCATTGGAGTATAACGAAAACTTCACGGTACAGTTGTCCGCTTATAATTATGGCGACTGGGATCTGGATGGAGTAACCTTTACGTATACTTTCGCAAAGGGTATGAAACCGGTACTGAATAGTGAGGGATCTATTGATGTTACCGCTTTTTGTAACACCGGGACAAGCCAGAACGTTTTGACAGAGGCAATTGAAGCCGGACTGATTGAAGTGAAAATTTTGCAAATGCCTGGTGATTATCAGGGCTATACTGCACCGAAGTATTCACAGGATGCCACAAAGGAATCTGCCGATGGAGGCGATTATACCTCTGATGAGTGTACCCCTTGGGTAATTCAGATTACTGTTAAGCAGCCCTTGAAGAAATGGTTTAACCGTGGTACAGAGTATGGCTATATTCTTCAGGTAAACATTCCGGCACGTGTATATTCCAGCAATGAAGACGGCTATTGGTACGATCGTGTTGTAACAACGCCTTACAAGGATGTCAATAGTCAGGATAATTATTATTATCAGATTTATGATATTGATCACTGGGATGGTTCTACAAAAACAAACACCAATAATAATCAGTTGTATGGTATGGACTATCTCTGGAATCCGCTGTATTTCTATAGCTGTTGTGCCGATGCACAGGCAAATAATTTGAAATATGGTGCATCTTCACCGAATACCCCTTCCATCAATGGCTACAATATTCAGGATGAAGAGGTCTTTTATGATTCATTAAGCGGAACATATACTGCAACAAATAACGAAAACCGGTATAATTTTGGCGAATCTATCAATTTGAATGGTTATGCAACCGCCAACGCAGGGGATCTCTGCGCCGAAACGGGAACAAGAGCAGTTCAGAGAGAACCTCTTGTCCGAACTTGGGCAACCATAAGTGAAAAGATCGGTGACGACGAAGATCAGATGTACGGTACAGAGGTGGAACAGTATTATACCGAAACCCAAGGGGAGAGAAATTGGATCAATGTCCATGTAGAGAACAAGTATTGGTGGGATTACTATGCTTATGGAACATATGGACAGGTTAGGGAATATTATGCATCTCATTGTTCAGGCACGTTGATAAAGCGTTTACACAATTACAGCACCGATGGTGGACAAAAGGGTACATTAAGCCTCCCGGTAATCACCAACGTATTGCCATACGGTATTGTCCCTGTTGCCGAGGACGGAAGTCGATTCAGCACCGATAATGAGGAAAATTGCAAAAAAACTCTTTCCTGGAGATTGTATAATCGGGATGGTACAACGGAATTAAAGCAACAAGAAGCACTGTATACTGCCTCGGTTACTTATGATAGTTCCATAAAACGCTATATTGTTACAATAACCGCTACTGCATCGAATGATAGTTCTGATGGAATGACCGCAGACAAACTTCAGGCGTTGACAGATGCGACTGCATCAATTGCAAGTGGTGACCTTTATAATTTCTGTTTTGAAACGTTCACTTATGATGAACCGGATGATACAGTAACGCAATTGAATGAGGACGGAATCTCTGTCACAAGCGAAGAAAAAGATATGCTTCAGAATTATCTGAACAACTATTCCTTTGTTTCCAGTAAGATTGATGAGTACAAATATATCACCGACGATCAGATCAAAGGAAATCCTTATACCGTTGGTTCTCCTGCGGCAATTTCTGTTCTGGCAAATGGAGAGTATGCTAAATATTTGAACGGTGATGGAAAGGATGCAAGAAAAGATGCAGTAACACGTACGGTCTGTGTACAATGGTACGGTAGTAGTAATTCTACCTCTTACACTGCCGGTACACTGCCGCTAACACCGTCTACAGATGGAAATGACGCTGTATCTCCAAATCCGGATGACTATGTTTTGTTAAACCACAAGTTTGAAAAAAATACCTATATGATCGGTACACAGACCAGATATCAGGAT
>CAYXKI010000003.1:0-12436 GCA_964465095.1 uncultured Ruminococcus sp. | reverse complement strand
TGTGAAAGCATTGCTTGACGGAGGAACGAGTAATAATATCAGTGTATACAACACCTTGAAAATCCGTACCCAGACTTCGTCGCTTCAGGTAGAAAACATGGTTGCAGCAACAAAGGAGGAAGAAGGAGAAACCGGCGGCAAAGACGGAAACGATATTGATCGGAACACACTAGAAAATCGTGAGAAGTATCAGAATA
Organism: uncultured Ruminococcus sp.; assembly: GCA_964465095.1. Taxonomy (GTDB): domain Bacteria; phylum Bacillota; class Clostridia; order Oscillospirales; family Ruminococcaceae; genus Ruminococcus_C. The sequence continues at coordinate 12,239 of CAYXKI010000003.1, read as the reverse complement.
ACGGTTCTGACTTTGACTATAGTGATATTTTGTGGTATAGTGCAAAGATTTCTAACGTAGATGATCTGGATTATCGTTATCGTGGTAGCATTTATCATGCAAAACTTGAAGTAACATTCCAGTTGCCGGAAAATGTGATTTACTGGGATGATGATGATCTGCTGGATGATTATTATCTGGAGTATCAACCGAAAGGCGGCGAGTTGCAGAAGCTGACAGTGGAGGAAGCACGAGAAGCCGGATGGGGTATTGAACTTGTAAAGCGTAGTTTTTCTGACAATATTGCAACTGCTGAGAATGAAGAGGTCGATCTTACCAGTGCAAATTCCAGCACAATGCGTGGGGGAGAAACCCTTGTCTTTGAGATTACCACACCAAAAGAAGACGGGTTTGATCCGGAGGATGACAGCACTTATGTCGATGGAAATAAACCGGCAGGCTATTTCAAAGGAACGCTAAATTTCAAAATCAAGACAAGAGTCGAGAATTTAGAAACTTATGAAGAGAATGCTTTCACTGGCGATTGGGATTCCTATTATTCTAAGGTTTACGTTACTCTCAAAGAAACAGATGGAAAATATCTGATCACAGAGGATGGCACATTCGCTACAAAAACAGAGGAAACCGAGGAGGCGACTTCTACGGAGGAAGCGACTCCTACGGACAATTCTGTGGAAACAGATGCTTCGTCTACGACAGAAGAGGTGCCTGTTGCAACGACAACCTCTAAGAAAATTACCAACGTAAATTGCAAGACAAGGGAAGGCTGTCTGATTCCCAAAACAGACGAATCCGGGCAGATCGTTTACAACGAGTACGGCAATCTGCTGTATGAAGCACAAGAGGAAAAAGAATACACGACGGTGGAATATGATACCACAACCTTTAATTTCAACAGCCAAGACATCACACAGATGAAGTTCAAGAATCTCTATGATTGCAGCACAGAAGAAAACAGTCCCAGTGCAGAGGGTGTTGCTCCTGCACGGTATCTTACTGCCTCTTCTGCAAGGATTGCGTTGATTCAACCGAAAACAACAGTCCGGACAGATTTGAGCGAAACAAGAACTCAGGTAAACGACCCGAACCTCTCCAGCATTGTCATTGCGGAAGATCCCCATATCAAGGGCTCGAAGACTGTGACGTATCTGGATCAGGTATCCAATGATACTTCCGCTGTAAACGAATTTGTTGTAAACTATAATCTGGCAAATTATGCAACGTATAACGGCACGCAAAACGAAGCCCCTGTAAGCAATCTGAGCAGTAATACTGCCGGTGCTTCCTCTTCTACTGAGGCATACTCTCTGGTAGATCACATCACAACCGGAAACTGGACAATCCCCGATGCAGAAGATCTGACTCTGGAATATGAGGCGGATCAGGAAACCACACATGCGATTTTATCAGAGCACTTAAAGGTATACATGTATATTCTGGTGAGCACAGAGCCTTATAATGAATCCGGCTTTATTTATCCGGAATCTGAGGAGGACGATGGCTTGTATTCTAACAAGAATGCAACAACAAGCTATTGGGTGCAAATTGGTAAAGCGGATGGTTATGCCCTTAATGCCAATGCGGAAATCGACATTTCTTGGAATTCTTTGGTGGGGAATGATACTGTTACAAAATTAAAAGAAACAATATGTGAGGAACTTAGCAATTTATCATCCAGTCAAACAGCACAGGAAAACAATCTGCTGAGAAAGTCCATCCGACAGATTCGTTGGGTGGTAAAAACAGAAGCCTTTGATACTGTTGGCGAAGATGGAACGACAATTTCCTATACCAAAGAAACAGCACCGAAATATTACCCTGTCCCGGTGGGATTGTGTATGAATACCGATGCTTCCGCCCTTGCTTCTGATACGGATCGGGAGAAAGATCCGGAGAAAGTCTGGAAAATGAACGACATTGATCCGAATCAGAACAGCCTTTTGGTATTGCCGGAGGGCGTTACAAAAAATAGTGCACAGATTTCCTATACCACCAATACTGTCAATGCAGCGCAATCGAAAAGTGTACACGTCAACCATTTTGCCACAGTGCTTTTGCGCTATGATGATTACAAATACGAGGCTGATATTTCTAATCGGAGTCGTGCCGGCTTCTATATTGATCCGGAAGTTCCGTACTTGTCTATTGATATTTCTTCGAAATATTATAAAGGTTCGGCAACATTAGGATTCAAATGGGATGATAGCACCACCGGAATTACTGCCTCAAGCAAAATGTTGAAGTATACCATCACGTATAAAAACCTCAGCACGGAGATTTTGAATCTAAGTGAATACGGTGGAGAGGATATCCCAGGCGATCTTACGAATAACGAAACCGTCGAAAAAGGTGATAAACTTACCAATCCGGATATCTCGCTTGTTCTGCCATACTTGGAAACGATGACGGATCTGCAATATGTTAAATATCAGGACGACTCTGAAGGAATGATAGACGGCTATTATATTGGAGATAATTATCATTCTGATTCAAGTAAAGAAAAGGACGAAAAAACAAATTTGCCCCAAACGCTTGCTACTTCTTTGGATGATGTAACACCACAATGGACATGGCATATTGAGGACGAAACGGAAGAAATTACGCAGATTTTTGAAGACAGAGCAGAAAGTGGCGAAGATAATGCAGAAATGTCAAAGGAATTGAAAAATGCATTGGCAGAGCAAGACGAGGAGTTGGAAAATTTAGACCTGACAATTCAAAAGACATACGGGGAAAATGATAATCCGTTTATCAGTTCCAAGTACACCTCTACGACGAGAATGAATCGAAAGATCATCAACTTCAAATATAATGGTACATTACAACCGGGACAGCGTATTGTCATTGAAATTATGGTGCCAATTGATAACACCAATGAGAGTACCGTTGCAAAGGATTTGTTGCAAGCAAAGGCATATGGTTATAAAGCCGGTTCTTATAATCCGTTTATTCCACAAGAAGATCAATACGGATTCCAGGCATCTCGTATGGTTTCTTATGAGATTGACACTTATGATGTAAACAGCAATGGATCGTATAATGATTATGCAATCACACGGATGTCGGAGGCACTTTCCATAAGTGCGAGAACTACCATGTTGACTGCAAAATCCTCTGTTTCGGATCTGGATTCTGAAAAATCCAAGAACATACCGGTTCGTGTACAAGAGGGCGGAAATTATAGTTACTCCGTTACTATGAAAAATGGTAAATCTGCAATCGGAAGTAATTATAATCAAATTGCGATATATGACCGTCTGCCGGATGATGACGATAAGACGCTTTATTACATGGAGAACAGAAATTCTCAGTGGCACGGATATCTTGTACCGGATAGTATCAATATTACAATGACCGATTCTGGTGGGGATGTATTAACCCTTGATACCGGTCAGTACACAACTTGGGTAGGACCGATTACGAAAAATGAGACAGGGTATGTACTTCTGGATTCTGATTCGCTTCCGGTTGCAGAAACAGAGCAAGATTATGACTATTATACGAAGCTTTATCAATCCGAAGAAGAACGTTCGAAGTATTTTGTCAAACTGGAGGACTTGACTGCTGCCTATGAAGCAGGCAAGGAAACAGACGAAACAGATGGCACGAAAACCAAGGCAACGCTGAAAGAAGAAGCATTGCATCGTCTGGAAGTAAGCCTTGCTGCCGGAACAATTACACAAGAGAAATACGAAAAACAGGAATCTGCTGTTCTTAAGGAGTATTCTGAGATTCTGACGGAAGAGGAATACCGGGAACTGATTCGAGGAGTTCGTGGTCTTTGGGTATCGGTTAATGATGGGGTAAACATTGAGCCACAATATACACTGGCACTGAATTATCAGCTTCATGCGCCTTTGAATTTGCAGAAATATGTGGGAACACCGCTGACAGAATCCACAACGGAAAATGTCTTTGATTCCACGACAATTTCCACAGAGGACGAGAACGCAACTTCTACCTCTACAACAGCACTTTCTATTAAGGAACAGGTTGCAGAGTATGCCCAGTGGAACAATTTCCTTGGAATTTATTATGATGAGAATGCGAATAACGGAAAAGGCGGAAAAGGTGGCACAGCAATAAGCGATAGTAGCTATGCCGGTGCTTATATTGATGCACCAACCGGAAGAGGATATATTGGAAGCTATGTCTGGAACGACTTTAACTATGATGCGATTACCAATGAAGCATCCTATCGTACCGGAGAAAATGGAAGGGAGTTGTTGTACAAGACCACAACAGACATTGACTTTGATGGCATTTATGATGATCCGGGAATTAACGGTGTTACAGTAGAACTGCTGACAAAAACCGGATACTCTGTCAATGCGGAGGGAATTGCAATTGATCCGACCCCTTATGAAATCACAGAAGACGGTGTAAAGGTCTATGCACAAATTGATGAGGAAACAGGAGAATATAAAAAATCAATCGGCACACAAGATACAGTTCTGACCACAACCTATGGACCGATCACTTATACCACAGAAAGCGACTATTATGGCAATAAGGGTTACTTTATTCTGTCGAATCTGAAACCGGGGGATTATCTGCTTCGTTATACGTTCCCGGATTCTTACAGCGAATATTCTGTTACGACCACAAGCATCGGAGATACCAATACTCCTGTTACGGTTCTGCGAGATGGAGAAATTATCTATGCCGGAACATTGGCAAGCGAAACTGATTTGTCAGAAACTGCATGGAGAAAGACCGTAAAGCAATCCAGTGGAAAGCTTGTTGTACAGACTTCTGCCACAATTCATGTAGATGCTGTAGTGGAAGACAGCGACCTGGAAAATACCGCAACACAGCAGTATAAGACCCACAGTGCCTATGACCTTGGTATGACTTCTTATATGCTTGGCGTTTCCAGACCGTATACTTATGGCGGATATGCATGGCGTGATGAAACTGCGGAAACTAACGAAGATGGATCTGTAAAGACAGACGAAGATGGTATGACGGTCTATGGTACAGAGTCAATTGACGGGTTAAAACAAGATACGGAAAAGGTACTTTCCGGTGTGACCGTATCTGTCTATGAAGTCGATACGACGGGTCAGATCAACAAAGAAAAAGTGGTTCTGGATGGCGATGGCAACCCGGCAACAACGACTACAGATGAAAATGGATATTTCTCTTTCCGACTTTATCCCAACAAGCAATATGTAGTTATCGCAAACCAGCCCGTTGATGAGGGAACGCCTCTGAAACCTACGCCATATACCCACTACAATGATCCGCTGAAACAGGGAGATGATAACGATCTATCCAAGACCACAGAGGGCTATTGTACAAAGCCATTTTCTGTTGGTGTTCCTTATAAAACAGACACGGATGGAAGCTATGCTCTGGATGAGGATCAGAACCGCATTCCGCTATTTGAGGAAGACGGGCAGCAATTCCAAATCAATAATAACATCGGGCTTGGATTTGTGGATGGCACACGTGGATTCATTGGACAGAAAGTTTGGGATGATGCAGACTATGATGGCATTATGGATCCCTTGGAAAACGGTATCGAAAACGTTATAGTTACTTTGGAAGAGTATTATTATGATAGCAATACAAATCAATGGAAACGTTGCAAAGAAAACGATAAAACCGTCACAACAACAGAGTCCGGATCTTATGTCTTTAAGGATGTAAAGAGTTATTATACCATCGGCGACGGAAAAGATGCAGCAGTATATCTGGCAGGGTACAAAATTAAGATTACTCCTGAAGAAAATGAGGGACTTTATCAGAATTATGCAATCACCAAATATCGTCAGAATAATGCTAAGGATCCCACAAAGAACAGCGACATCTATTATGATTCTGCTAATTCGCTGTACACCTATCTGATCGGGGATGAAACCTGGACAGATACAGAAGTTGACTCTAATGGAACGGTTACGACAAACACGTATCACAATTATGATCCGGAAACAAACATCACAATCATTGCAGGAGAAACCACCAATTCAAGCGAAGCAAAGGCATACAAGATTGGCGATACAACTTATTATTATGACGTGACAGAGGCACAACGCTTACTGGATTATAATGCAGGCTTTACCAGAATCGAAACCTCCACAGTCAGCGGTTATATCTGGGATGATAACGGCAAAAATGCAGCCGGGGAATATTGTCAGGACAATCAGTTCGGCTTTGATTATGATGGCATTCGAAACTTGTTGGTAGATAAGGATGGTGACGTTGTCAAGGACAAATACGGAAACACCTCTTTCTTCGAACAAGGAATTCAAGGTGCAACCTTGCAACTAGAACTTTATGTGAAAAATGATCAAGGACAGTATTGTCAGGTTATTTTGGAAAATTCCGAAGAAAAGCTTGAACCGATGGGCAAAACTGCCCGAAATGATGCCGTTGGTACAGTGACCGTAGAAACAGACAGCGATGGTAAATATGAATTTACCGGCGTTCCGACTTCTATTGACGTAGATGGCGAAAAATATCTGGCACATTATCGGATTCGTCTGCTTTCTCTGCCGGATGGATATTCAAATTATGCGGTAACCCGATACATCCAGGGCACTGGGGACGAAGTGGATAGCCATTTGATTTCACAAGAAAATCAATATGGTACTAGTACAGGAGATCCTGTTTCTTACACAACAGAGGGCTACCTGACTTCTCCGGCAGATGGTGACTTCTTCATTACGGCAAAACACGCAGAAGAGGGTACAACCATTGATGCACAAGGAAACGAAACAAAGGGCTTTTTCACGCAGAATCTGATTTATGACGGCGGTAGCAGCAAACCGGAAGATGCATACGATTACATCAAAGCGGTAGATTATGATCAATATAATGGCGGCGAGAAAGCGTATGAAACTTCTTCTATCAGTGGTGTGATCTGGGATGATACAACTTATGATGGTGTCTATGACAGTACGAATGAGAACCTCTATACAGGCTCTGTAAATGTCAGATTGTACGAATATTATTACTATAATGGCGAGTGGAATCGTTACAGTTCTCAACCGCAAAAAGTAAAAAATGGAACCTATCAATTTGATTCACTTTCAACTTATGTAGATCATAGCGAAAATGGCATAACAACAAGATGTCTTGCAGGTTATAAGGTTGTACTGGGGAGTTTGCCGGATGATTATGTGGCAACAAAGTATTGGAACGACGACGATCCCGAAAACGCAGCGGTTTATAGCAAACTCTATGTAACAGATAAAATGGGTGAAACGGCAGATACGGCAGATACGGTTCAAGTAGAAGATAGCCTCCGAACGAACGCTTTGCCTGTTAGTGCGTTAGAAGAAAATGACACCTATATCGTTCTGGCAGAAGAAGCCACCCCAGGAAAACTGACACGTTTCGATAAAGCACCGGATTATAACGACCAGTATATTTACACCGCAACAGACACCGCAGATAACAACAATAAGGACGCAACAACAACTTACGATATTGTCAAAGCAAAATCATCGGACACTTACAGCAACATGGACATCGGGCTGAAGAAACGGGAGAGTACCACGATTTCCGGCATTATCTGGGAAGATAGCGATTATGATGGTATCTATGATCAGAATACTATATCACCAGAAAAAGGAATCGGTGGCGTTTCCGTAACTTTGAAACAGTATTATTATGATGGCGAAACATATCAGCAAGTGGAAACGTTCCAGAGAACAGCAATTACAAATTCTATTACCGGTGAATATAAATTTATCGAGGTACCAACCCATGTTGAGGTGGGCAAAAAGGATTATCTGGCGTACTATCGTATTTGTGCAACCCTTCCCACAGGTGGTAAGAACTATGCTGTTACGCTGTATCAGCAGGGGAAAGATGGAGAAATTGATAGTGACTGGATCGCTTATGATGGTCAGAACGGAAATGGCTCAGAACAAGACTATCTTACTGCCCCAGGAAAAGGAGATTATTTCATCGTTGCAGAAAAAGCTGGAGATGTTCAGAATTCCGCTTATGTTTTAACGAGTGCAGATGGCACGTCTTATGATAGTGCTGCTGCGATTGCTAAGATCGAAAATTTGTATAATGGTGGCTTGAAAGTCTTTGATATCGCAGAAATCACCGGTACAATCTGGAATGATGAGAATTACAATGGGAAATTTGACAAGGATGAATCCGGTTTTGCCGAAACTTTGACATTGATTCTGGAACAGTATTATTACGATGATACAAGTACAGATGAGGCAAGTTGGAAGTGCTTAAATAATAACTTTAAGACAAGTACAACAACAAATGGGAACTATTCTTTCGAAAGTCTTCCTACTTATGTCACTGTTGGCGATAAGAAATATCTTGCTGGATACAAAGTAAAGCTTGCAAGCTTACCTGTAAATTCAAAAACCAGCAGTATCACGTATGGTATCACAAAAAATGGAGGCGATACAGAGAGCAGATTCTGGATTACAAATGCGGATCAAACCACCAATATCTATCTTACTCAAGAAGAGGAGTATCTGATTCTTGCAAACGCTGCGGAAGAAAATACTGCAATCGCAAATCAACGGAAATGCGGGAGCACGTATTACGACTTGGCAACAGTAAAAAATGTTTCTGATTACAATGGTGGCTTGAAAGCAGTGGAAACTGCTACGATTACCGGTTTTATCTGGTCAGACGAAAACTATGACGGTGTCCGAGGCGTAGAGGATTCTGTTGAACCCGGTCTTACGGACTCTAATGGAAACGCACAGAATATCCAGCTTTCCTTGGAAAAATATTATTTCGACGGAGAAAAATGTGTTTCATTGTCTGAGGAAACAGTAACAGTAACTTCTGAAAATGGTTCTACCTACAAATTTGATAACGTTCCCACCTTTATCACAATAGAGGGCAAGAATTATCTTTGCTATTATAAGATAAAGGTTGTCAGCGAAAATCCGGATGGATATATTGTGACACGGTATCAGGTCAACGGTGGAGAAACTTATGATAGTGACTTATCTTACTCGGATGGATATCTGACGGATACCTATTTCACAGTTGCATGTGAGGAAGATACTGAAAATTCTTATCGCTTGTATGGGCGGAATATGTTGTTGGCTCAAAATGTAAATGGCTATGACGCAGGATATGCACCATTTGAAACAGGAACGATAAAGGGTACACTCTGGATTGATCAGAATTATGATGGTATTCAGAACGAGGAATCTGATTCCTATAGCGAGGAGGATAAGGCTGCAATTCAAGGCGTTACAATCCGTGCTGTACAATACTATTATGCAGAAGATACCTGGAACGTAGCAAAAGACAGTGCCGGAAATGCAATTGTATATACCGTAGAAACAGACAAAACCGGAGCATATTCTATTGAAAATCTCCCAACTTATGTAAAGGACGGGAAGGAGTATTATGTCGCAGGATATAAGCTTGATATGCTCCAGATGAAAGGCAATTATCTCCCTACAAAATATCATGAGGGAGAGGATTCTACAGTAGACAGCGACTGGGTAATCGTCACAAGAAATCTGACAGCAGATACAGAGTATATTATCGTAGCAGACGAAAAACAAGAAGCCATTGATAATGGGGCATCGCAAAAAGATGTTAGCGGACAAAGCTATGATCTTGTAACCGGAGCGACAATTTCCTCTTATGATGCCGGCTTGAAAGCACAGGCAAACGGTACAATTTCCGGCTATATCTGGGATGATACCAACTATGATGGTATTAAGGAAGAAAACGAAATAGCATCGGAATTCCCGGAAGGTACGGAAATCCGTGTCCATCTGACTCGTGAAATCTATAAAAATGGTACGTGGGTCAGCGACGATTCGTTCAGCAGCTATGCTACTGTAGATGCTTCAACAGGGTATTACGAATTTACCGATTTGCCGGTACACGTTTCCAGCGACTTGTCAACGGATACGCTCTCAAACAGTTCGAATCAGCTTTACGGCTATCAATTGCAATTGGATCTGGATAGCATTCCATCTGATTCCTATGGTGTTACAAAATACCGAATGGATACGGATACTGGTCTACCAATTAGTAATCTTGATACTACAACCGGATGGATGGTAGAAAAATCGGAACATCTGATTCTTGCAGCGAAAGAGGAAACAGAGGAAACACAACAGATTACGACAGAAGTCGATGGTGTAACTTATGTTCCGGCAATTGCAGAAAATGTACAGAATTATTGTGGCGGATTGACGAAAATCACTACCGGTACAATTGAAGGTACAATCTGGGATGATGCAAATTATAACGGTTTGCAGGAAGAAGAGGAACAGGGTGTTCCGGATATCACAGTACAGCTTACACAGTATTATCTGAATGATAATGGGGAATGGGTAGAATATTTGCCGGAGGAAAAGGCAACGTCTACAGAACCGTCTGAGGCAGAAAAAACACAAGATGAAACAGACACTACCACCACGACCACAGAAAAAGAAGCAGCAGCTATAGAAGAAACAGAAACCCAAGCAAAAACCGTGACATCGGAACCGGAAACGACAGAAACTTCTGACAAGGCGGAAAATTCCGAAGAAACCACGTCTAGCGAAACAAGTACAGATTCTACAGAATCTAGTACAGAACCAGAAAGCACAGACACGAATCCGGAAGAAACCAGTGCAGAAAGCCGGACAGAGACGAGTGCTCTCACAGAATCTGCGGATTCCGAAAACGCACCGGTGGAAGAAACGCAAACTAAATCAGAAGATACGGATCTGTTCTCTTCCATCACCGATGAAGATGGGTTCTATCGGTTTGAAAATCTCCCCACTTATCTCACCATAGATGGAAAAAACTATCTGGCAGGATACAAGGTGAAATTACAAAACGAAGAACAGTTACCCCAAGGGTACGCAATTACAAAATATCGAGTCGGGGAAGATACGACAATTGACAGCGATCTCTCTTCGGAAGATGATTCGTTTACAAAGGACACTTATCTGATTCTGGCAACGACGGACACGGAACACGTGGATGAAAGTGAACTTTATTCTTACGAGGGTGTTGTTTACAACCGATTGAAAGGTGTTACACAAGCAGATCTGGATGGCGGTATTACAGCAATTGAAACCGGCGAAATCACCGGAACAATCTGGAACGATGTGGATTACGATGGACTCCAGAATGACGGTACTGCCGGTGTGGCAGGTGCGGTTGTTCGACTGACGGAGTACTATTACGACGGATCGCAGTGGGTACAGTATGAACCGGAAGAGGACGTAGAAGAACCGCAGCAGGAAACCACAACCACTGAAACCGATTCTATTGAATCGGAAACGGAAACAACAACGACTACTGTCACAACGACCGACGTAGATTCTGAATCAGAGGAAACCTCTACAACAGAATCGACAGAAGCATCGACGGAACAATCTACAGAAACGACATCTACGGAAGAAAGCACTGAAACGACAGCGCAAACAGAAGAAACTACAACAGAAACAACGGAAGAAACTGAAGCACTACTTTCATTACCGGATGAGAATGCAGATCTTTCTGCAATATTCAGCGTCAATTCTTCGCCGGCGTCTATCGCTCAAGAACAATCTGAAGTAGAAGATCCGCTTCTTTGTATCACAGACGATGATGGTACTTATCGCTTTGCAAGTCTTCCCACCTATCTGACGATAACCGATCCGGAAACCGGCGAAACACATCAGTACCTTGCAGGCTATCGTCTGACGTTGGAACAATTGCCATATGGCTGGGCAAGTACCAAATATCAGGTTGGTGAGGATATCACCATAGATAGCGATCTTGCAGCAGGCACATTGGAATTGACAAAGGATGCTACCATTGTTCTGGCACAGGAACTGGAAGATACAGAGGAAGTTGTCGGAACACGATATTGCAGAACAGTAGGGGAAAATACAACGTATAATATCATCAAGGCACAAAATGTTGATGATCGGGACGGTGGCATTACAGAAATAGAGGTTTCGAAATTCACCGGACAGATCTGGGATGATGTAAATTATAATGGTTTGCAAGACGAAACAGAATCCGGCGTACCGGATCTGACAGTAACGCTCGCAGAATACTATTATGATGGCAGTGATTGGATTCCGTACACTGTATCGGAAGAAGAAAACACAACAGAATCTGGGCAAGATACAACAGAGGATACTCCGCAAGTTGCTACTTCCACGACAGAATCGCCGACAGACACTTCTTCTCAGGAAGAAAATACAACAGAATCCGGGGAAGATACAACGGATGAGATCCCACAGGTTGCTACTTCTACAACAGAGGCACCGACAATCGTTTCCTTGCAAGAA
>CAYXKI010000002.1:0-29644 GCA_964465095.1 uncultured Ruminococcus sp. | reverse complement strand
CCGGAGAGTGTGACGAGTATCGGGGAATATACGTTCGATGGCTGTTCAAGCCTTATAAGCATTACAATCCCGGAGAGTGTGACGAGTATCGGGGAATATACGTTCTATGGCTGTTCAAGCCTTACAAGCATTACGATCCCGGAGAGTGTGACGAGTATTGGAGAGAGTGCGTTCGATGGTTGTTCAAGCCTTACAAGCATTACAATTCCGGAGTGCGTGACGAGTATCGGAAGTGCAGCGTTTGAGGGTACGAAATGGCTTGAAGAATACCTAGAAGAATACCCAGATGATCTGGTAATTATCGGTCATGTTCTTTATATGTATAAAGGAAATGCAGAAACAGTTGTCATCCCGGAGGGCGTGACGAGCATTGGAAATTGTGCGTTCGGGGACTGTTCAAGCCTTACAAGCATTACAATTCCGGAGGGCGTGACGAGTATTGGATGTTGTACGTTCTTTGGCTGTTCAAGCCTTACAAGTATCACAATCCCGGAGAGTGTGACGAGTATTGGAGATAGAGCGTTCAGTTACTGTTCATGCCTTACAGAACTCACTCTGAATAATATGGGCGGATTAAAAGTTAATGTAAAAGAAATAATTGATGCTAAAAAGGATGTAAATGAAGCACTTGATATGCTTTTCAAAAAAGATTTTTCAAGGAAACTCAGCCATAAGGTGAAGCTTAAGCTGATTATGGATTACTTCTTTGCAACTGGCGATGAGGACGCAAAAGCATACCTCAAGAAGAACTTCATCAAAGTTATGAAGCAGACGATCGAAAATGGCGATCTGGAGCGTATCAATAAGCTTCTGAAAAAGACCAATTTCGTCACGAAGAGGAACATTGACAAGTTCATTGAATGTGCGGTCGAAAATAATCAAGAGGAAATCAAACAGCTTCTTGAAAATTTTAAGTCTGAAATTGCCTAAGAGCATCTCTAAAAAGCTTCATAAAAATACGTTTGAAATCCTTTCAAGCTATTCTTTGATGATTGCTTTCGTGTTTTCTTGCTAATTATATTATGCCACTTTATAACCTCAGAGCAACTGCTTTTTGCAGTTGCTTTCTTTTTGCCTACTTTTATTTTCCACGCAAAAACAAAAAAGCAGTGCTGAAAAACAGCACTGCTCTTTACAATATGGTTGGGGTGGAAGGATTTGAACCCTCGGAATGATGGAGTCAGAGTCCACTGCCTTACCACTTGGCTACACCCCAGAATGATGAAATCACGCTTTGGAACTCGTTTTGTGTGTTCCTTAGCTGACTTACTTAGTATATCACATTCCGGCACGCATGTCAACAAAAAAATGCGAAAACGAAAAAATAAAAGTGATTTCAGCAAAACGCTTTCTAAATCAATGGAGGAGAGCGCCTTTGATAAAATTATTTAACGTAAGGTACGAAAGAATAAAAATATCCTTGAAATTCTTGACAGTCCGAAAATCTATGGTATAATTATAGTAGGGTGTCGTCGGGATTGATTTTTTTAGGCGATACTGCAAGTGGCGCAGTACACCCTTGAAATTCAGAACGAGTTCTTATTGGAGGTATGAACATGAATATTTGGAAAAAGTGCACTGCTGTGGCACTTGCCGGCGTGATGGCTGCAAGCTTTTTTGGCTGCGGAAAAGAGACCGGTTCCGGTGACAGCACAGCAGAGGAGTCTTCTGCATCGGAGAGCAGAGCGGTACAGTACGATGGAGACTTCACCATTGGCGTGGATCAGGTGGCAGAGTCTATGGGTGCCGGCTGGAACCTTGGAAACCAGTTGGAGGCAAACTCCGGCGGTAGCGTAGATGAAACAGCTTGGGGCAACCCGACTGTTACACAGGAACTGATTACTGCGGTTGCGGATGCCGGTTTTACTACAGTACGTGTTCCGGTGTCTTATCTGGACTATATTGATGATGACAATGGCTATGAGGTTGACAGCACCTGGCTGGATCGTGTCGAAGAAGTGGTACAGTACTGTTATAATGAGGGACTGTATGTTATCATTAATATGCATGGTGACGGATACAACACCATTACCGGTGGTTGGTTCCTTTGCAATGGTGAGGATCAGGATTATATCTGCGAGAAGTATGAGGCTGTCTGGAAGCAGATTGCAGAGCGGTTCAAGGATTATGACGAGCACTTGATTTTCGAGTCCATGAACGAAGAGTTTGATAACACCTATGACGGCGACCCGAATCTGGAGTACTATGAGAACATCAATACCTACAACCAGATTTTCGTGGATACCGTCAGAGCAACCGGTTCTCAGAACACCCACCGTTGGCTGTTGGTACCGGGTTGGAATACAGATGTAACTTACACAGTAGGGGATTATGGCTTTGAACTGCCTACAGATGAAGATTGCACTGCCGGCGAGAGCCGTCTGATGGTGTCGGTACACTATTATTCTCCTTGGGATTACTGCGGTACAGAAGATCTGAAGACCATTTTGTGGGGCGAATATGGCACAAAAATGTGTGATGTTCACGGCTTCCCGAAGATGAATCTGGCAAAATGGGGCGATGAGGAATATCTGGACGACCTGTTCCAGCAGATGTATGACAAGTTCGTTGCAAATGATGTTCCGGTTATCATTGGTGAGTATGGTTGTATTGATAAGACCTCTGCCTATGCAGATTTTGCAGGACAGATTACAGCAAACCGTGCTTATTTTGACAGCTATGTAGCCGGTAAGGCAGCTTCTCTTGGCATGATTCCGGTTTACTGGGACAACGGATACAATGGCGTTTATGGCTTTGGTCTGTTTAATCGTACCACATATGAGCAGACACAGCCGGAGATTATTTCCGCAATCATCGAAGCCGTTGCAAACAAAGATCCGCAGGTTGCCATTGATCTGACCATTGATACTACTGTAGAGAAGAGCACAGAAGCCCACGCTTATATTGGTATCCAGACCGAGGTTTACACGTTCCGTAATGCTTATAACGATGCAAGCTATGGCGCGGCAACAGAGTATTTCAACACCCTGATCAAGTGGGGCGACGATGATGAAATCATTGATACTGGTGCTACTTTTGAGGACGCAACCATTACAGAGGATGGAACTTATACCGTTGGCGTTTCCGGGTATGATTTCTCTTCGGATAGCAGCAAGCTGAATATGCTCTTTGTCAGCACAGACTTTGCTTACAGCAATAAGATACACGTTACCGATGTAAGCGTACAGTATGACGATCAGACCATTGCAATTGACAGTCCTCTTGTTATGGCAGATGATACCGGCAATCTGTATATTGAGTTGGTGAACATTTACAACACCGATCTGGCAGCATTGGATTACACAATGCCTACCGATGGCTTCTCCGTAACCTTTACTGTTTCCGGTATGGAGAATGTATTGGCTTCTTAAAATATAGGGAAACATTTCCCTTGATAAAAAGCGAGAATGGCTTTTTGTAAGCTGTTCTCGCTTTTTGCTTTTTCTGTAACATTGACAGTGATACAAATTTATGTTATAATTTTAGTGTTAACGCAATACAAATAATACAACACAAAATTTACCGGCAAAATCGTTATGCGTAATATTGCTTCGTATAAACTATCAGAAAAGAAGGTGGAAAAATTGAGAAGACTGTTTCCGGGAAAATTCGGACTGGAACGAGAGACACTGCGCGTGGATGAAGAGGGGAAACTGGCACAGACAGAACATCCTTTTGAAGAGGCTGCTTTTGCAAGAGATTTTTGTGAAAATCAATTGGAACTTGTTACGCCGGCTTGTGATAG
Organism: uncultured Ruminococcus sp.; assembly: GCA_964465095.1. Taxonomy (GTDB): domain Bacteria; phylum Bacillota; class Clostridia; order Oscillospirales; family Ruminococcaceae; genus Ruminococcus_C. Next base: position 25,899 of record CAYXKI010000002.1, on the reverse strand, counting down.
TATCGGGGCGATGTTGCAATCCTTGGAGGATCTGGATTGTCGTGCAAGAACCCTTTTGCAACGACAGGGGGAAACGCTCTGGCTTTATAGCAATCCACCCCATATTGACAGTGACAGGGAAATTCCAATCGCCCGATTTCTGGGGGAACATTCCGAAAAGTTTCAATATCGAAAAAATCTGGAGTATCGCTATGGAAAACGACTGATGCTTTATTCCGGAATTCATTTCAATTTTTCCTTTTCTGAGGAAACGTTGCAGCAGTTTTATAAAAGGGCACATTGTACTTGTACATTCCGGACATTTCAGGATGATCTTTATTTCCGACTGTATCAGCAGCTTAGCCGTTATAGTTGGCTTCTTGTGCTATTGACAGCTTCCAGTCCGGTTTATGATGCTTCCTTTGATACACCGGGTACTTCCGGGGAGATTTCTTCTCCTTATGGTTCTATGCGTAGTAGCGAACGTGGGTATTGGAATCAGTTTCTTCCGGAACTGGATTATACCGATTTGTCTCATTATGTTGCCAGCATACAGCGTTATCTTGATAAGGGAATGCTTTTTTCTGCGGGAGAGTTGTATCTCCCGGTAAGGCTAAAGCCAAGGGGGCAGAACAGTCTGGCAGCACTGACGAAAAATGGTGTAGATCACGTGGAACTGCGGATGTTTGATCTGAATCCTTTAGAGCCCCTTGGAATTGCAAGGGCGGATCTGGAGTTTGCCTATTGTCTGGCGCTGTATCTTCTGGGAAAAGAACCTTTTGACTATTCTGCTTCTATGCAAGAACAGGCAATCAAAAACCACCGGGCAGCAGCAAGCTTTTCTCTGGATACGGTAGAAATAGACGGTGTGCCGGTGTCAGAGGCGGCAAGTCGGGTTCTTTCGGAGATGAAAGACTTTTTCGCAGAGGACAGCGATTCTCTGAACTGGATTGAACAGGCAGAGCGGAAAATAACAGGAAAGCGGCAGTGTCAGCGTGTGCAACAGGAGATCCGGAAAAAAGGAATGAAATTGGTTGCAATGTCAGGGAGAGGTCGTGATTTTCATGTGTGAACTGTTGGGCGTTTCCGCACGTCAGCCGATAGAAGTACAGGGCTATCTTCAGCAGTTTTACAGCCACAGTGTCAAGCATCCTCATGGTTGGGGCTTGCTGCGACAAGGGGCGGATGGAAAATGGGAGCATTGGAAAGCACCGGAGTGTGCCTTGAAAAGCAAGCTGTTGCCGGATTTGATTTGCACAACACCGGCACAGCGGACGATGATGGGACACATTCGTCTGGCAACGGTAGGTTCGGTAAAGCCGGAGAATTGTCACCCTTATCTTGGAACGGATCAAAGCGGCAGAACCTGGGCACTGATGCACAATGGCACGATTTATTCCAGCCGACATCTGACCAAATATCTGAATACGCAAATTGGGGATACAGACTCTGAACGGGTGTTTCTCTACTTGTTGGAGAAGCTGAATCTGGCAATCGAGGAAAACGGCGGTGCACCCCTTGATGGACAACGGCGGTTTCAGGTAGTAGAAAGCGTGGTGCAGGAACTGTCACGACGGAACAAGCTGAATCTCTTGCTTTTTGACGGCGAATTTTTGTATGTGCACAAGAATATGCGTCAGACTTTGTATTATTGCCAAACCGGACAGGGGCTTGTTTTTTCCACAAGACCCTTGGACAATGCCCACTGGCAGCCTTTTCCCTTGACTCAGCTTTATGCATTTCGGGAGGGCGAACCGGTTTATGCCGGGGAGAAACACGGGGCAGTTTTTGTGCCTACATTGGAGTATATCAGTGCAATGGCTGCACTAAATATATAAGGCAACACTGCACAAAGACCGCCTGACGGCTTTGTACGTCATCTGCTTGCATATTTTCCGTCATCTCGCACAAAAATCCTTTGACAGGCGACAGCCTGCCTGCACGATTTTTGCACAATCTGACAAAAAATCTGAGGTTGCATCTGACGCACAATCTTTGTGCGGTGTCGCCATAGTGATAATTTTAAAAGGAGGTTTTTACAATGGCAAAGGTTTATCAGGACATTCTGGAATTGATTGGTGGAACACCCCTTGTGGAACTGAGAAAGTATGGAGCAAAGCATCAGTTGCAAGGGAAACTTCTGGCAAAGCTGGAGTATTTTAATCCGGCAGGCTCTGTAAAGGATCGGATTGCGAAGATGATGCTGGAAAAAGCAGAAGAACAGGGCTTATTAAAGCCGGATTCTGTTATTATCGAACCAACTTCCGGAAATACCGGAATCGGACTTGCAATGGCTGCGGCATCTAAAGGCTATCGCTTGATTATTACAATGCCGGAGACGATGAGTGTGGAACGCAGACGGCTTTTGTCGGCGTATGGTGCGGAACTTGTGCTGACAAGCGGTGCACAGGGAATGCGTGGGGCAATTGAAAAGGCAACCGCCCTTGCAGAAGAGATCCCGAACAGTTTTGTGCCAAGTCAGTTTACCAATCCGGCAAATCCGGCGTGTCACCGCTTGACAACCGGAAAGGAAATCTGGGAAGATACAGACGGCGCAGTCGATGTGTTTGTGGCAGGGGTCGGAACAGGTGGTACTGTTTCCGGCGTAGGAGAATATCTGAAAGCAAAGAACCCCCAGATACAGATTGCCGCAGTCGAACCGGCTGGTTCTCCCATGATGTCAAAGGGTCATGCAGGCAGACACCAGATTCAGGGAATCGGTGCAGGATTTTTGCCCAATACCTTGAATACAGAAATTTACGATATTGTTGTGCCTGTGGAAGATGCAGATGCATTTGCGGTGTGTCAGGATCTTGCAAAAACAGAGGGAATTCTGGTGGGAATTTCTTCCGGTGCGGCACTCTGGGCAGCAGTGAAGCTTGCAAAGCGTCCGGAGTATGCAGGAAAGAATATCGTTGTTCTGCTTCCCGATTCCGGAGAACGGTATCTGTCTGTCCCGGCATTTATGGGAAATGAGTTTTAATCGGAATTGTTGAGAGGAAACGTGTAGCTATGTCACAACTTCAGGTCAATATGGATCATCTGCGGCACTATTTGTCCCGCTATCTTCTTGGAAAGGACATTGTCATCAAAAAAGTTCTGGCAGGCTTGCTCTGTGGTGGGCACGTGTTGCTTGAGGATATTCCCGGTACAGGAAAAACCACCTTGGCACGCAGCCTTGCAATGGGGATGGATGCGACCTTTCGTCGGATTCAGTTTACGCCGGATCTGTTGCCCTCAGATGTGTTGGGTGTCAGCATTCCGGATCAGAAAACAGGAACTTTTGTGTTTCACAAAGGGGCTGTATTTACACAGATTCTTTTGGCAGATGAGATCAATCGTGCTACGCCGAGAACCCAATCTGCCCTTCTGGAGTGCATGGAAGAGCGTCAGGTAACGGTGGACGGGGAGACCTATCCCCTGGAGAATCCTTTTTTCGTCATTGCAACCCAGAATCCGGTGGAGATGCAAGGGACATTTCCTTTGCCGGAGGCACAGCTTGACCGGTTTTTGCTCTGTCTCTCTCTTGGTTATCCGGACAGAGCCGAGGAACTTGCACTTTTGTCCAGAACAGCAGAGCCAAAACCGGAACCGGCTGTTCTTACGGCAGAGGAACTTGTTGCAATGCGGCAGGAACTTTCCGCAATTACCGCATCTCCTGCGATTTTAGAGTATGTGGCAGACCTTGCAGAAGCGACCAGAACCCACGGACAGATTCAACTTGGACTGAGTACAAGAGGAATGCTTGCACTGTTGCAAGTGGCAAAAGCTGTGGCAGCCATGGAGGGCAGAAGCTTTGTAATCCCGGAGGATATTAAATTCATTGCCGGGGATTGCATAGCACACCGTATGGTATCGAAAGGCGGCAGTTGGGAAAACGGCACAGGTGCTTGTCGTACCATTGTGGAAGAAATCTTGGAAACCGTTCCTGTTCCAAAGGAAGCATTATGGAATTGATTGCAATTATTGTACTTCTGGTGCTGCTGCTCTTTGGAGAAATCGGGCTTTATCAGCGTAAGGGCTTGAAAGGGCTGTCTTATCGCTGTGGGTTTTCCCGGTCAGAACTGACAGAAGGGGAAACGCTGGAATGGACGGAAACTGTGGTCAATGCAAAAGCGCTGCCTGTTCCATGGCTTAAGGCGGAATCTACTGTGCCAAAGTGGCTTTATGTCCCGGAACAGCATAGTACCGTTACAGGAAAAGATCGGTTTATCACCAGTTTTTTCTCGGTGCGTGGAAATGCCGGGGTAAGTCGTGTGTGGAAGTTGCGCTGTGAAAAGCGTGGCGTTTATCAGGTAGAGCGTGTGGTGCTTGTGACTTCTGACCTCCTTGGGGCAGTTTCTCTTTCTCTTCCGGCATCAGATACCGGAGGGACGATTACGGTGTTGCCAAGGCGATATACCCAGGCAGGGCTTTTGCTTCCCGGTTTGTTTCGTCAATTCGGAGATTTTTCGGTGCGACATAGTTTACAGGTAGATCCTTGTCTTTCTGTGAGGATCCGTAGCTATGTTCCCGGCGACCCTATTCATCGGATGCATTGGAAAGCTTCTGCACATACAGGGACGCTTTTGATGCGGCAGGAACAATATACCGCACAGCAGACCATTTGTGTGCTGTTGTCTTTGGAAACAAACGCTGCCGATTCCGGAAACGTGACGCAAGATCTGGTTCTTCTGGAACATACCATTCGGGTCTGTGCCCAGTGTCTGTGGGAACTTTGCCAAAATGGTTGGCTGGTACAGCTTTTTGTGGGAGAGCGAAGTCCCTTGCGTATGCCCTATGCCTCTCGTCTTGGCGGTGGGGCAGTGTCCTATCATAGAATGTTATCGCTGTTGGCTTGTCTGCCACTGGAACGGATTATGCCGTTACAGCAGCTTTTGCCCTATGGTACGGTGGGATCTCCCTCGCTCTTGATTACACCCAACACAGATGAAAAAACAGCCCGGTGGAAGCGTGAAACAAAAAGTATGGTTGTTGTGACAGGACATGCACATGATTTCGGTAATTGTGCAGACCGTGTTGTTCCTGCACCGGAAAGGGGTGGGTATGGAAGATAAACTCTGGCTTCGTGGGGTCTGGGTGGTCACCATGACGGCTGCCTTTTATCCCTTGGTTGCTTTTCTCGGAATCTGTTCCGGGATGCAATTGCCCCTGTCTTTGCTGCCATATTTTCTGGTGATCTGTTTCGGGCTTTTGGGCGGTGCACTTCGTGTGCTTTGCTTTCGGTGGTATCGCAGAAAGCCCCTTTTGCTGAAATCTCTTACACTTGCTTTTGCACTTCTGATTCTGATCGGTGGGACAATTTTTGCACCTTATTCTCAGGTTTTATCTCGTGTTGTCTATGGACTTATGGCAGCAGGCAGCTTTTTTGCAGGAAATGTTTTCCTTTTAAAGCCCTTTTCTCGTCTGACCCATGGATACGTCTTTGCAGGGCTTTGTACATGGGATGTGCTTATGGAGGTCTTTCTCTCACTAAGTCATGTATCTGTTCCTTTGCTGCCGGAGGTTCTGATTCTTCTCTGTAATGGTGTGCTTTTCACCTTGGTACAGAATGCACACGCACTGACTCGGCTGATTCGGGACAGAGACGGAGAATGTGCCTTACCGGAGGAAATCCGTCACAGCAATCGCCATCTGATGCTGCTTTTTTGTGGGATTGGTGTGGTGCTGGTTTGCTGTTATCGCTTTCTGGCAAAGCTTTTGCGGTTTCTTGGGAAAGAACTGGTTCGCTTTGGTCTGTTTTTGTTGCGGCTACTTTTTTCCAGTGACGACAGCGGAGATGTTGTGGAACAGTCGACCACCTCTACCGCTGCTCAGCAGACGGAACAAGCTGCGGCGAATCCGTGGATCGGAAAGGCAATTGAAATCGGGGTCTTGTTGGTTGTCCTGGCACTGCTCGTCTGGAAACGAAGAGAAATCATACAATTTCTTTTTCAGTGTCTGCGCTCTTTTCAGCGATGGATTCGGGAAAAGTTGCAACGGTTGCAACAGCAAGAACCGGAGACGGATTGTGCCTATTGTGACTATGTAGAAGATCTGATGATACAGACCACACCGCAGACCGCTTTGGAATCCCCCCGGAACTGGCGGCGACAATATCGTCGCTATCAACGAATGCAGCCTACAGGAGAGCGATTCCGTCTGGGGTATATGCTACTCTTGGCGAAGCTTCCAAGTACGCTACAAAAGCCCACAGACAGTCCACAGGAGACGTTGGAACAATTGCAGGGGAATCCTCTCTATGAAAGCTGGGAACAGGTGACGGAGGTCTACGAACGAGTTCGCTATGGGTTACAAGAACCGGTGCAAGAAGAGTTTCTTCCCTTGGATCGGCTGCTTCGAAATGATGCAAGAGCTCGAAAAGATATAAGAAAAAAATAAAGGCAATACCGCACGAATGCTGTGCAGTATTGCCTTTTTTACGTTATAGTTATAAAAGAGTTTATGCGTCCTTTTCTTCTTCTTTTTCTACTACCTGAATGCCGAGAATGTCCAGATTTTCCTGTTCTACTACAGAGGGGCAGGCACTCATGAGTTCGCTTGCGTTTTGTACCTTGGGGAATGCGACCACATCCCGGAGGCTTTCTGCCTGAAGCATGACCATAGCAAGACGATCCAGACCAATTCCAAGTCCACCATGAGGTGGTGCACCATAGTGATATGCCTCTACCAAGAAACCGAACTTTGCTTCAATTTCCTCGTCTGTCAGTCCAAGTGCCTGGAACATCTTCTCCTGAAGTTCATAATTTGTAATACGAATGGAACCGGAAGAGAGTTCTGTTCCGTTGAGCACCAGGTCAAATGCCTTTGCTGTGACCTTTCCGGGATCGCTGTCCAGATAGGGGAGACATTCATCCATGGGCATGGTAAAGGGGTGGTGCATAGCAACCCAGCTTTTACTTTCGTCATCCCATTCGAAGAAGGGGAACTGTGTAATCCACAGGAAGTTGAACTTTCCTTCCGGAATCAGATCCAGCTTCTTTGCCACTTCCAGACGAAGTGCACCAAGGACAGGAAGTGTAACCTTGTTCTTGTCTGCCACAATCAGAACCACATCGCCACGGGTGCAATTTAAGGCACTGAGGAGTTCCTCTAGCTTGCCCTCCGGCAAGAACTTTGCAAAGGAGCAAGTCGGTGTTTCATCGTTCCAACGGATGTATGCCAGACCCTTTGCACCAATGCCCTTTGCTTTTTCGGTAAGCTTGTCAATTTCTTTTCGGGTAAGTGTCTTTGCAGCATCCTTTGCCACAATGGCACGGACACTTCCCCCTGCCTCCAGTGCAGAACGGAATACCATAAAGTCAACGTCTGACACGATTGTAGAGAGATCCTGAATCTCCATGGCAAAACGAGTGTCCGGCTTGTCCGAACCATACCGTTCCATTGCCTCCTGATAGGTCATTCTCGGAAGCGGTGTGGAAATGTCAAGATTCAGAACCTTTTTGAACAGGTATTGGATAAAGCCCTCTGTCATTTGCAGAATATCTTCTACGTCTACAAAGGACATCTCAAGGTCGATCTGGGTAAATTCCGGCTGACGATCCGCACGAAGATCTTCATCCCGGAAGCATCTTGCAATCTGAATATATCTGTCCATACCGGACACCATCAGAAGCTGCTTGTAAATCTGAGGAGATTGGGGGAGGGCATAGAATTTTCCTTGGTGTACTCTGGAGGGAATCAGATAATCTCTTGCACCCTCCGGGGTAGATTTCATCATCATCGGAGTTTCGATTTCAATAAAGTCGTTGGCATAGAAATATTCTCTTGCAGCCAAGGCAATTTTGTGTCGCATGATCAGGTTGTGCTGAAGCGGTGCACGACGCAGATCCAGATAGCGATATTTCAGGCGCAGTTCTTCGTTGACCTTTGTCTCGTCGGTAATGGCAAAGGGCGGTGTCTGGGCTTTGGAAAGAACACGAAGATCTTCCACCAGAATCTCTACTTCGCCGGTTTTCATCTCCGGGTTGACGCTTGCACGCTTTGCAACAACGCCTTTTGCCATCAATACATATTCGCTATGGCAGGAAGCAGCTTTCTCAAAGACCGCCTTGTCGGTCTGGTCATTGAATGCCAACTGTACAATACCGGTTCTGTCCCGGAGGTCAATAAAAATCAAGTTGCCAAGATTTCGTACTTTCTGTACAAATCCTCCTACGACAACAGTTTCTCCGATTGTGGTTACTTCACCGCAGTAGACAGTGCGACGCAGTTCTTGCATCAGATCCATCAAAGTCCACGCTCCTTTTCAAATTCATCTACAATATCGCCAAACAGATTATTTATGACAAGATCTCCAAAGGCATCTGCAAAAGTGTCATCCAGTGACACTTCTGTCTGTTCGCCGGTTTCCATATTTTTCAGATTTGCCTTTTTGGTGGTGAGTTCATTTTCTCCCAGAACCAGAACAAAAGATGCCCCGATTTTGTTGGCATATTTCATCTGTGCCTTTAAGCCTCTTCCCATCAGGTCATACTCTACTTGCAGCCCATCTTCCCGTAAGGTCTTTCCAAGCTGCAAGGCAAAAGGGATCGCCTCTTTGTCCATAGGGGCAATGTACAGGTCACAGGTTTTCTTTTCCTTAAACTCGCACCCCTGACGTTCCATGGTGAGAATCAGACGTTCCAGTCCCATTGCAAAGCCCATTGCCGGTGTGGATTTTCCGCCCATCTGTTCAATCAAGCCGTCATAGCGTCCGCCACCGCAGATTGTGCCCTGTGCACCAATGTCTGTGGTGATAAATTCGAATACAGTCTTGGTGTAATAATCCAGTCCACGGACAATTTTCGGGTCAATGGAATATGCAATTCCCATGGCATCCAGATAAGTCTGTAGGGTTTCAAAGTGGGTCTTGCAGTCCTCACAGAGATAATCCAGAATCAGGGGGGCATCCTTTGCGATTTCCTGACAGATCGGACTCTTGCAATCCAGAAGTCGCATGGGGTTTTTCTCAAACCGTGTCTGACAGGTGTCGCAGAGTTCCTCTCGTCTGGGGGCAAAATATGCTTTCAATGCTTTGTGGTATTCTGCACGGCAAGTAGGACAGCCAATGGAGTTGATGTGGAGAGCGATGTTTTTCAGCCCCACCCGATCCAGAATGCTTTTCGCAAGAGAGATAATCTCTGCATCTGAGGCAGGTCCCTGGCTTCCAGCCATTTCTACGCCAAATTGGTGAAATTCCCGGAGTCGTCCGGCTTGGGGACGTTCGTGACGGAAGCAGGAGAGGATGTAGTATACTTTCTGGGGAAGTGCATCATTGAGCAGTCCGTTCTGAAGCATAGAACGGATCGTTCCGGCAGTTCCTTCCGGGCGAAGGGTGAATTCGGTCTCCCTTGCCTTGACAGTATACATCTCTTTTTGTACAACATCGGTCGTTTCTCCTACAGAACGGAGAAACAGGTCTGTGCTTTCAAAAGTCGGAATGCGCACTTCCTGAAAGCCAAAGGTCTCCGCAGTTTCTCTGGCAAGCCGTTCTACGGTGTGCCACTTGTAGATTTCCTTTGGCGTAACATCTTCTGTGCCTTGGGGTCTTGTGATTTTGATAGCCATATGTGTAAATACCTCCTAGCGTTCCGGCAGATACCGGATTGCAAAAAATTTCCCCTTTCGAAAAAGGGGACATTGACGTTTCAGGCGACAGCCCATTGTGTTCTTATACGGTGGGGTTTCCGATTTCACGCCAATCCAGATCACCACGTTCCAGTGCCATAATCAGCGCCTCGGCAGTGGCGATATTGGTTGCTACCGGAACATTGTGTACATCACAAAGCCGAAGCAGTTCCATCTCGTTTGGCTTGTATTCCTTTCGGCTGATGGAATCCCGGAAGAAGAGGAGAACGTCAATTTCATTGCAGGAAATCAATGATAAAATCTGTTCAGCCCCGCCGGAACCGCTCATATGCAGTTGAATATGCAAGCCGGTTGCTTCTGCTACCTGCTTGCCGGTTGTCCTTGTGGCGCAAAGGGTATGGCGGGACAGAACGCCACAATAGGCAGTGCAGAACTGAATCATAAGTTCTTTTTTCGCGTCATGGGCAATGAGTGCAATTGTCATGGGAGAACAGTCCTTTCTATAAAAATGTATCAAATACAATAGTGTGTTCTTATCAAAAAGAGCAACAGAAACAAGTTGCTATTATTATTATACCACAGTTTCTGGATTTGTCAAAGATTTTACAGAGTTTGAGAATAAAATTGTGAAATATATAGTGTTCCCCACGTCGATTCTTATACAATTTGACGAAAAAACAGGGCGAAAATTTTCGTCTGTCCTGCTTTTTCTCTGAGATGGGTCAGTTTTGTGTTACCCCTGCGGTGGTTGCAGTTGTCTGGGTGGTAGAAGTTGCGCCATCCAGATTGGTTGTGGTAGTGGTTGTTGCCCCTACTTTATCAATGGTTGTACTCTCTCCCTTGACGGTTTTTTCATATGCCTGAATAATCGAGCGAATCATATATTTGGAATATTCGCCACCCTCAATGACACCGGCAAAGGCGATTTCCGGATCATCTGCCGGGGCATAGCCGATAAAGAAAGAGTCCTGTACCCGTCCCTCTACCTGAGGCGTACCGGTTTTTACCGCAACGTCAAAGCCTAAATTCGATAGGGAATAGGCGCTTGGGAATCCATTGGTAGAGGCAGCGATCATACCTTGTTCCACATAGTAAAAAACGCTGTCATCCGCATCAATCTGCTGGGCAACTTCCGGTTCAATTTCTTCCAGACAGGTGGTGTGATTGTAATCCCAGATGCTGTCTACCAAGTGTACCTTGTATCGTGTTCCGTTGTTGGCAATAGTGCACGCTACATTTGCCATCTGTAAAGGGGTAACTGCCCATTCACCCTGTCCGATGGCACTTTGGAGTACCTGACCTACTGTCCAGTCTGCCCCCAGTTCTGCAAAGGTTTCCTGATTGGAGAGATGTCCGGCAGCGTCACCGGTTTCCAGTCCTGTGGATTGCCCTAAACCAAAGAGGGTTGCGTATTGGGAAATCCGGTCAATGGTAAGTTGTTCTGACAGGCGGTAGAAGAAGATGTTACAGGAAACCTGTAATGCACGGATTACGGAGATGTCTCCATGAGAACCGGTACAGTTGTACTCGTGATCCTTAAAGGTATAGGTGTGTCCGCAGTACAAGGTTGATCCACCGGAGATAATGCCCTCATTGAGTCCGGCAGTGGCGGTGATGGTTTTAAAGGTAGAACCGGGGCGATAGGTGCCGTCTGTGGCACGGTCAAAAAGGGGAGAATTGTCTGCATTCAGAATGGATTCATAGTCTGTTTTATAGTCCTCTAAGTTATAGGTTGGTGCAGTGACCATTCCAAGGACACCGCCGGTTTTGGCATCCAGTACCACAATTGCACCGCATTCTACGTCGCCTAAGCCCTCTTCCTCGGTCTTGGAATCCCGGAGAGAGTCAAAGTTGTTGATAAATCCATCTAAGATACTTTGGAGTTCTCGTTGGAAATCGCTGTTGACAGTAAGCTGTACGGTGTTTCCGGCAGTGACCGGCGTGGTAATTTCCGAGGAGACGACCACGCCGTTTTCGACGGTGATGGTTTTGATGCCGTCTGTCCCACGAAGTTGACTTTCCATAGCACGTTCGATACCGCTTTTTCCCACAGTATCATCCAGATCATACCCCTCGGCTTCTAATTCCTCGTATTCTTCTGCATAAATCGGACCGACTGTGCCGATTTCGTGGGAAACCACATCGCCTTGTGCTACACTGCGGATGGCTTCTTCTACAATGTCCATTCCCGGCAGTGTAATGCCCCGTTCTTTCAGTTCTGTTACTGCTGTAATGGGCACATCTTCTGCAAGGGTAAAGCGGTTACTGAGAGAAAAGCTTCGCAGTTGCATCTCATAGCGGATTCCGGCAAGAAGTCGCTTCTGGGACTCGGTGTATCTGTCATCAATGTCATAGTCTTCCAGAAGATTGTACATACAGTCCTCCGCAGTGGCATAGACGTTGACGTTAAGATTGGTTTTCAGCTTTTCCACCGCATCCTCATCAGAGGTAAAGCAATAGGGCTGGGTCTCGGAAATTGGCAGAGAAGTTTCAATTTCTACGTCGTTTTCTTCCAGAATTTCTGCCAGACGTAGAAGCACCTGATTTCCCTCGGTGTTGTCTTCCGGAAACGTGTCCGGTTCAATAATGACGTTATAGCCGACTTTGTTCTCAATAATGGCATTTCCGTCAGAGTCGACAATTTCTCCTCTTGTTGCACTGATGGTCTGGGTATAGGTTTGTGTATAGGTGCTGCTTGTGGTATACGTGTCGCTGTCTACGACCTGAATTTTCATAAGCTTCCAGGAACAAAGACAACAGGAAAGCAGTACCAGAAGACTTGCAAGGGTCAGCTTGATATAACTTGAGGCAGTACGTTTGATCATAGACAGTTTACTCCAATCCCTCTTCCAGGGGCTTTACTCGTTTTTCAATGGTGCGTTTGCGTTTTGGGAGGAAAAATTTGTGAATCAGCGCAAAAACAGGATAGCAGATTCCTCCGGCAATGGTGGTGTACAGGATACAGGGCAGAATCTGGTGGACATAGAGATAGGATACGTTCTCATATCCCCAGATTGCATAGAGGAAGATATAATCCAGCCCGGTAACCAGAAAGGTTGCAATTAAGGTAAAAATCACCATGTTCCAGAATCGTTGCATCATCATTCTGTCATAGAGGACAGAGGTGGCAATACAGATCAGAAACAGGGCAATGGCGTGATATCCCTCTAAGGTGCTGCTGGAAATATCCAGAAGCAATCCGCAGAAAATCCCCACAATGCCGGAAATCACTGCACCGGATACAGAACTGATGCAGAGGGCAATGGGGATGAGAAGCAGGGGCTTTGTGTTGTCCCCGGCGTTTGCTGTGACAAAGGCGAGAAAGATGCAGAGAAGATAAAGCAACCAACGGATGGTGTGACGGAGTCTGACACGATTTGGTGCTTTGGCATTCGGTAGAAAGCGATTATTCCCCATCGTCTTGCTGCTCCTTTCCGGCAAAATCTGTGACAACCATGACATTGGTCAGATTTTCATAATCCACTGCCGGACGAATGGTGGCACAATAACTCAGACCACTCTCCATGGGAGAAATGGATTCGACAGAACCGATCAGATATCCTTGGGGAAACAGCCCCACAGAATTTGAGGTGACAATCAGATCTCCCTCTTCCAAGGTGGTGTCTTTCTCTAAGTAAATCATACGGCAGAGATAAGAGGCGGAGAGGGTGACCTCTCCCTCGACAATGCCGTACTCCGATTTGTCAGAGGCTTCTGCCCCAACAGAGAGATTGGGCGAACACAGCGTTTCTACGGTGGCATAACTTTCGGAAATTTCGGAAATAATGCCTACCAGCCCCTCAGAAGTGACAACCGGGTCGTAGACAGAGAGTCCGTCGTCGCTGCCCCGGTCAATGTAGAAGCTGTGAAAAGGATCATTTTCCATATAGCCGATAATGGTACAGGGATTGGAGAGCACAAGATCCTCGTGGTCTTCTTTTACGCCCATAAATCCTTCTAAGTCTTCCAGTTCCTGTTGCGTTTTGTGATAATCCACAAGCTGGGATTCCAGTTCTGCAACTCGCTTTCGGAGTTCTGTATTTTCTTGCTGATATTCTTTGGAACGTGTCATAGCGTCCAGAGAATTTTCTACGCTGGTAGAAATGGAATTGGAAACCCGTCGAATGGGATTACAGATCCTGCCGATTACGCCGGTTGTGGGTAAAGTATAGCCGTCTTTTGTGACGGCATAAAGCATCATGCCAATTAAGAGGGCAATGACGCAGAGAATAATACGAAATTTTTTGCTGCGGAAAAATCCACCCATAGGTTAAAACCTCCTCATGCATATCTGGATTCATCGGAGAGTGCATCCCGATAACGATCCAGATGCTCCAGGATCTTTCCGGTTCCTTCTGCAACGCAGTCCAAGGGGTATTCTGCAATATAGACCGGCATCCCGGTTTCCTTGTGAATCAGTTGATCCAGTCCCCGAAGCAGTGCACCGCCACCGGTAAGGGTGATCCCATGGTCAATGATATCTGCTGCAAGTTCCGGTGGAGTCTGTTCCAGTGTATACCGTACTGCGTCTACAATCCGTGACAGCGGTTCTGCAAGTGCCTCACGGACTTCTTTCGAGGTGATGTTGATATTTTCCGGCAGTCCGCTCATCAGGTTTCTGCCCTTGATTTGCATCACTTCGTCCCGGTCTACAGGATAAGCAGAGCCAATCTGGATTTTAATACTCTCTGCGGTGCGTTCGCCGACAAGCAGATTATACCGCTTTTTGATAAAGCCGATGATCGCAGCATCAAAGGCATCGCCGGCGCAGCGTACACTTCTGGATACTACAATTCCCCCAAGGGAAATGACAGCAACTTCGCTTGTACCGCCACCGATGTCTACAACCATACAACCGGTAGGCTCTGTTGTGGGGAGCCCTGCACCAATTGCGGCAGCCATAGGCTCTTCCACAATGAGTACCGGTTTTGCACCGGCTTGATCAGCGGCTTCTCGTACTGCCCGCCGTTCCACTGCGGTAACACCGGAGGGAATGCAGATAATCACTCTGGCTTTTGCAAACATTTTTCCGTGCATTGCTTTGCGGATAAATTCTTGCAACAAAATCGTGGTGGTGTCAAAGTCCGCAATGACACCGTCTTTCAGAGGGCGTACTGCAATAATCGACCCCGGTGTTCTGCCGATGACTTCTTTTGCTTCTTTTCCGACATATTTTGCCCGATCTGTGTGGGTATTTACCGCAACCACAGAGGGCTCTCGTATAATAATCCCCTTGCCCCGAAGATAGACAAGGGTATTTGCTGTTCCAAGATCAATACCAATATCTTTTGTAAACATGTTCTGTGCTCCTTTGGATGCAATGCTGAGAAAATCACACACAAAGACAGTATTTCGTATATGCTTTGTGTGGTGTTGTCTATAATTATACCACGATTTTTGTGGGTTTACAATCGTTTTTTCGGGTTTTTTCTGTCAAATTAAAATTCGGCGATTTTATGAAAAATAGGAGGGGCAGATGCCCCTCTTTACAGCATTTCGCACAAGGGCGTGGTTAGTGCTTCCCAATCAAAGGTGCAACTTTTGGTGCGACAAAAATAGCGACAATTGTCAGAAGAAGCTGGGCAATGTTGAATTTTGACTCAAATCCAAAGGTGACATCTGCAATGTACCAGTTCCATTCATGGGTATTGATATGAAGAGGCGGTGTGTAATCCAGCCACGCAAGGGCTTGGATATTTGTGCAAAGGTTTCCGATTACGCCTCCAAGCACAAGGGCAACAACGATACTTGCAATGTAAACAAGAACTTTTTTCATAAGAAAGCACCTACCTTTCAGGAGAGTCCACTGGCACCAAATCCACCGGCACCACGATCGGTTTCGTCCAGAGAAGAAACTTCTTTCAACTCCGGTGTGAGAATGGGCAGAACAACAAGCTGTGCAATACGCATTCCCGGTTCTACGGTAAACGCCTCTTTGCCATGATTGATCAGCGGTACAATCAGTTCTCCCCGATAGTCGCTGTCCACAAGCCCTACACTGTTTGCAAGGGTAATGCCGTGTTTGGTAGACAAACCGGATCTTGGAAAGATACAGAGCGCCACATCAGCCCTGGAGGGGGCAACAGCGATTCCTGTGGGGATTTTGCAAATCTCCCCCGGTGCAATGGTGATGGGGGCTTCCGGCAGTGCGTATAAATCATAGCCTGCGCTGTCCTTGGTTGCTCGTTTTGGTAGCTGTGCCTGCGGATGCAGACGCTGTATGGATAGATACATAGTATTCTCCTTTACTCTACGCCACGATAGAAAAGACCTCTCGTAATGGATGTGTCAGGTTCTTTTCGGGCTTTGTATGCGGATAGGATGCGGATGGGATCTGCCGTAAGGGTGCAGTCCAACAGGAAAAATGCACAGGCAGAGAGTCCGGATAATTTGTCTGCCATCCAGGTGGGAACGGCGTTGTACATTGTGACGCTGTCACTTGGTTTGTGGCAATAAACCGGAAATTGTCTGCCGGTACGGTCGGTAAGTTGATGCTGACAGGCTTTGCAGCCAATCTCATTCTGAATGGGGCAATTGCGCATGGTCATAACTGGTTGGTTTCCATAGGCATAAACCCCAAAGGGAAGTCCATGACAGGTGGCAATCTGCTTTGTCGTCAGTTCCGGAGACAAAAGGGTGTCCACAAGGTTCTGGTTTTTCAAAAAGTGCAGACAATGGCTGTTTGCCACATTGAGTCCAAGTCCTCCGTGGAGATGAAAGCCAAGACGCTCGCCAAGATACAGGTGTGCGACGTTTTCGCAGACAAGGTGGGAAATCCCTTTTTCTTTTGCAGTTTTCAACTGTGCAGAAAGGGTTTCTTCTGCCGGACAGAATCGTGGCAGCGTTAAAAAAATACGGTCACGAAAGGGCTTTGGAATCTCCTCCGGAAGCTGATCCATCGGCAAAAGAATCCCTTGGGTTACAGGGTCTGCGAGAAGTTGCACCGCTGTTTCCGACCACCGGGGGAGGAGGATTCGAAAGTGTCCTGCCTCGGTTTTTTGCTGCGTAGATTCTGCCGGAAGCGTGGGGGCTTTTTGAATGGAATAATTCGGTGTATTTTCCCGGATGCGCAGGGCATCCATGGCTGCGACACCCTCTCTACGCAGGGCATTGAGGGCAGAAGCCGGGAGCATACTCTCCCCATCGCAATCAGCAGAAAGAGACTCCAGCATGTAAATCGTCCCTCCAAGCTTTCCAAGCTGTCGGGTAAGCTGTGCCTCGTCGGTCGCCTTGTTTCTGGCAAGCTGTGGGACTTCTCCTGTGACGTGTACGCTGTGCCCGTCCCGGTCTTGTAGCGTAAGTTCCACCGGTTTGTCCCGGTGGAGGGAAACCGTCATAGAAAGGCTTACGCAAGGGCGAGGTTTCTGATAGAGTTGTTCCAGTTGTGGGAGTACTTGCTTTCCTCGCAGCACGTCCTCTTTTTGTCGTGTGCCGAACATCTCCTGTCGCTTTCCCGTATAATAGCCGTCGGTAAATCCGCTACGGGAAAAGACATTGCGTAGCTGTTCCAGATCCGGTTCTCTGCCTGCCCTCGCTTCGACCAAGGCAGTCACTGCGGCTGCCACATATTCCGGACGCTTGCACCGTCCCTCAATTTTCAGGGAGGCAACGCCACTTTTCTGCATTTGTGCCACATAGGGAACAAGGCACAGATCTTTCAGGGAAAGGGCATAGCTCTCACCATGGGACTTTGCCGTAAAGGGCAGGCGACACGCCTGGGCACATCGCCCACGATTGGCACTGCGAGAACCGATAAGGGCAGAGAGTCCGCACTGCCCGGAGACACTCATACAAAGAGCACCGTGAACAAATTGTTCCACTTCAATGCCCTCTTTGCAGATTGCCCGGATTTCTTTCTCCGAGAGTTCCCGGGAGACCACAACACGGGACAGCCCCTGCTCTTTTGCCCAACGTGCACCACAGGGAGTGTGAATGGTCATCTGGGTAGAGGCGTGAATGGGAACATCCGGCACAAGCTTCTGAAGATATGCCAGAACGCCGAAATCCTGTACCAGAAAGGCATCTACGCCGTCTTTTGCTGCCTGACACACCAAAGTTTCCAGTGCGGAAAATTCCCGGTCAAAGAGCATGGTGTTGACGGTAAGATATAGTTTTGCACCATAGAGATGGCAAAGACGAATGGCTTCCCGAAGTGCTTCCGGGTCAAAGTTTTCCGCATTCTGTCTGGCAGAAAATTGTTTTGCCCCGACATAAACTGCATCTGCACCGCAGCGCAGGGCTGCCAGCAGTGCCGCATAAGAGCCGGCAGGGGCGAGGATTTCCGGGACATTGCTCATTTTGCACTCTTTTCTTTCAGTTCCTGTTCCAGTGCGATAACTTTTGCACGAAGTGCAGAGGCTTCTTGCAGTGCAGCATCTCGTTCTAAGCGAAGCTTTCCGGCTTCGTCTACATATTCCTTGGACTGTTCCCGCAGGCTGTCAAGCTTGGCATTTGCCTTGTTCAGGTCGTCCAGTGCAGAGAGTCCTACAACAATGGCAGCGGTAAAGGGAGAGGCGCTGCTGCTGTTGTCCGTGATTTCGGTGATTTTAGACTCTAAAGTTCGTGCCAGTCCAAAGACGTAATTGGAGGATTCTGCGGTCTGTAGGGAAAAATCCTTTCCGCAGATGACAACTTTTACTTTATTCATGTTTCTGTCCTGCCTTTTCTGTTAATTGATCCAGAATCATTTTGTTTACTTTGTTGATGTCGCCACAGCCCAGTGTGATGACAAGATCGCCGGGCTTTGCATTGTCGCAGACATATTGTACCACTTGATCGAAGTTTGCATACTTTCTCTCTTCGGTGGTTTCCGGGTTGGATTCATCCTGTGGGAACCAGACTGCACCGGGGATTTTTTCGCCCAATTGTCTGGTGAAAATCGAATAGGTGTTTTTCTCTCTGGATCCCATAATGTCTGTGAGTACCGCAGTGTCTGCAATGGAAAGTGCCTTTGCAAAGTCTTCTAAAAGCATCGCAGTACGAGAGAAAGTAAAGGGCTGGAAAACTGCCCAGACTTTGCGGAAAGACATTCCCATGGCTGCTTTCAGGGTGGCAGTCAGTTCCGTGGGGTGGTGGGCATAATCGTCTACCAGTGTAATTCCGTTTACTTCGCCTTTTTTCTCAAACCGTCTGCCTGCACCACGAAATTCCTCTAAGCCCTTTGCAACGTCTTCGAAAGAAACGCCCACCAAGAGGGCAGCCGCAGTCGCCGCTGTGGCGTTGAGGATGTTGTGTTCCCCGGCAACGTGGAGGGTGATTTCTCCAAGTGCTTTTCCTTTGTGCATCAGGGTGAAATGAGTTTCCAGTCCGGAGACGTGACGGATTTCTGTGGGATAGTAGTCACAGTCCGGGGTGATTCCATAGGAAATCATGGTCTTTCCGGAGATGCCTTCGATGGCTTTACAGGTGTTTTCGTCGCTGCCGTTGTAAATGATAGCTTTGGAGGTCTTTTCTGCAAACTTGTGGAACGAACGGATGATATTTTCTACTGTGCCGAAATAGTCCAGATGGTCTGCGTCAATGTTCAAGAGAACAGCAATGTCCGGGCTGAGTTTCAAAAAGGTGTCTACAAATTCGCAGGCTTCACAGGTCATAATGTCACTGGAACCGCTTCTGCCACTGCCGTGAATGCAGGGGAGTTTTCCCCCGATAAAAGCAGAGAGATCAACCCCGGCAGTAAAGAGAATCTGGGTGACCATAGAGGTGGTGGTGGTTTTTCCGTGAGTTCCTGCCACACAGATCGCATTGTTGTACCAGCTTGTGACAATGCCCAATAATTCGCTGCGTTCCAGTACCGGAACACCGCTTGCCTTTGCGGCAATCAGTTCCGGGTTATCTGCCATAATGGCAGCCGTGTGAACAATCAGGTCTGCCCCCGCAATATTTTCTGCACGCTGTCCTAGAAATACCGGGATTCCCATATTGCGGACAGCCTGTAGAGTTTCGGTTTCGTTGTTGTCAGAACCGGTAAGATAATAGCCCTTACTGTGAAGAATCTGTGCCAGAGGATACATCCCACTGCCACCGATTCCAATAAAGTGAATGTGCTTTTTTCCTTCTAAAATATCTGTCATCGGGTTACACTCCTTACTTGTTTTGTTGCAGAAAATATGTCTTTAACAGGGCAATCTGGGTTTTTGCATCAGGAATTTCTCCGTCGATAACCATTTGGACGGCTTTTTCCAAGGGCAGTTCTGTAATGTCCAGAAATTCCTCTTCGTCCAGATTCTGTGCCTTTGGCTGAGAAAGCCCACGTGCCAGGTACATATGAATCACCTCTGTGTCATATGCCGGGGTGGGATACAGTGTTCCAAGGCTTGTAAATTCCTGACAGGTTCTCCCTACCTCTTCTGCAAGTTCTCGCTTTCCGCAAATTTCCGGGGACTCTCCCGGTTCTTTTTTTCCTGCGGGGATTTCTAAAGTGACTTGTTCCATGGGATAGCGGAACTGTTTTACCATAAGCACTGTCCCCTTGTCAGTCAGAGGGACAACGCAGACCCCTCCGGAGTGGTGTACCACATCTCGTTGTACCAGACTGTCGTCCTCTAATTTTGCCAGATCCTTTGTGACATAGAACACCTTTCCCTGATAGGTGATTTTACTGGATTTCTTTTCTTCCTGTAGATGCATAAGTGGTTTCCTCCTTTTTTCTGCGGTGTCGCTTGAATTGATAACATACGGTGAGATATCCCAGAAACAGGACTGCACCGGTAAGGCTTAGCATTCCGCCAAGGCGTAGCCCCGGGGTCTCATAGGTAAAGACAATTTCATTTTCTCCGGCACTTGCCGGAACAGCCATAAACCCGGTATCCACCTGTTCAATGGCAACAGATTCCCCATTGACTGTGGCATGCCACCCTTCGTCATAGGGGACACTGAAAAAGACAAGGTTGGGACTGTCTAGGGTAATGGAAGCCTGAAATCCGTCAGAATCATAGGAAAAGCTATCACAGGAGGAGGCTGCACGTGCCTGACAGTCCTCCAGATATCCGGATTCGCTGACGGTGACAACAGAGGTGTTTTCCTGTTCCATCCAGTCCCCGTATTTTTTCACCTGATCGTTTGTCAGCACCAGAGAATGCACCAAAAAATTGGGCTTGCTGGCATCTGAAAGGTTTTTCCACTGGGAGGTGGTGATGTAGGAATCAAAGGTGAATCCCATGGGAATATAGGCGGTATTTTCATAGCGGACAAAGCCGTTTTCTGTGGTGTCAACTTCAAACCCCGGCATATCGCAAGAGGCGAGATCCAAGGTGGAATTTTCGTAGTAGTATTTTACGGAGAACAGTCCCCGGAGTGCATAATAGCTTGTATCTGCCCGGGAGGCAACATCTCGTTTGATGCCAAGTTCTGCATAGAAATCCATAATGGAGGCAGGCACAATGCTGTGGAATGTCCGCATACAGGGAAGCTGCCAGAACATGGGATAGTTGTCGTAGTTTTCAGAGATGTCGATGCGGAAGAAATTGTCCTCTGATACCGACAGGGAAATCTCCTTTTCCGGGTCGATTGCTTTGTCGATATATTGTTTTGCGGTTTCTGTATTTGCTGCACCGAAATAGACGACGACCATGGTGCAGATAATGGAGAACACCGTTGTGGCTGCCAGGGTAATCTGCCAGAATCTCCGGAGGGCGCTGCGAAAGCGTAGAAGCAGACAAAGCACCACAAGTCCCACAACACAGACCCCAAGGACGAGATAGAAGTGCAGGGGATATTCTGCAAAGGAGAACCACAGAACCTCGCCGTTTTCTTTGACAGGCAGCAGGGAAACAAGTCCAAAGGCTGCCATGATTCCGGCGCAGAATCGTACTCCGGATTTCCAGGAAATCTCCGGTTCGTCCAAGGAAACAGCGGTCATCATTGCCAGAATCAGAACCGGCATATAAAACCATCGTGCATAATAGGAACCGTTGAATGCATAGAATGCACTATTGAGAATCGGCACACAGGCGCAGACGGCGCAGACAATGGTAAGTCGCTTTGCCCAGTGTCCTGTTTTGCTTTTGAGAAAGGCGAGAACGCCAGCCATAGAGAACAAGGGGAGATAACCGCCAATGGATGCCCACTTTGCATAGTCAGAGGAGAATAGATTGGGGCGTGCCGGAACATCGGGAATCAGGAACATTCCCAAGAGAATCCGCAAAATCCGGGTACGGTCGCTGTATACTACCATGTCTAAACCGTACAGATGTTCGGAAACCCGGTTGTTCGCCAGAATTGCAAGAGCAGAGGGCAGAAGCATTCCACAGGCGAGCAGGACACCGATACATGCCTCCAGTGCCAGAATCCAGAACTTCTTGAAGGTCACAGGAAAGTCCTTTGAGAAGCAGCGGAAAATGAAATACAGAATCAAGAATACAACCTGTCCCGTAAAGAAGAAATAGTTGATGGTGGCAAGAAGTGCAACAGAGAGGGCAAAGACTCCTTTGCGGTTTTTCTGGACGCACTCCTCCATGGCAATCAGCAAAAGAGGGAAAAATGCGGTGACATCCTGGAAGTGGTTGAAAAATAAGTTAAATAGCTGAAATCCGGAGAACGCGTAAAGCATTCCACCAATCAGGGCAGCGTTTGGATTTTTGACAAATCTGCGGATGTATGCATAGGCTGTCAGTGAGGCAACGCCATGCTTGACGCATAAAAGATAGGGAATGGCAAAGGGTACTAAGTCTTGTGGCAGGATGGTTGTGATCCAGAAAAAAGGACTCCCTAAGAGGTAAAAGGAGTAAGACCCGATAAAATTTACCCCCAGATCTGTGTACCAGTTCCAGCCAAAGCTACCACTTCGTACTGCGTCATTGGCAAGGCTGTAAAAGGGAATCTGTTGGGAGTTGAAATCCCCATAGTAGATAAAATAGCCACCGTTTCGGATGATAATTGGCAGAAAAACAATGAGCAGACTGGAAAAGCCCAGCAAAAAGGCAAGGAAATACCGTTTTAGTTCGTGATTTGGTTGCGTTTGTATCAGGGTTTTTGTCTTCATTTTTTCTGCTCCTGTTGGATTTATAGGAATACAATGTTGCCAAGGACACCTTGCGTGGAAACGTCCAGAATGCCATAGGAAGGGGGATTTCCATCTCTTGGACAGGAGGCACTGCCGGGATTCATGACGGTTACTCCGTCCAGATAGGTATTTCTGGACTGGTGGGTATGTCCATAGAGGGCAATGTCGCAGCCGTTATCTCTGGCAGCTTCGGTCAGAAACTCCAAGGACTGGTGCACATAGTACCGATGTCCATGGGTTGCCAAGAGGCGATGTCCCGGCATCAGATCCAGAAGAAGTGTCTGTTCATAGGGGATGCCATAGTCACAGTTTCCCTTGACGCAGAGAAACCGATCCTCCAGTTCCGGGTGATTTTGCAGGAAGAGTCCGCAATCTCCCTCACCATCTCCAAGGTGGAGATAATATGCTGCATCCGGGTGTTTCAGAACAATTTTTTCGAGGTTCTGGTATTTTCCGTGGGTGTCTGAGAGAATAATTAGTTGCATGGGAAAGCCTCCGTTCTAATGAAGCACAGAAGAAGTGCCTATATTCATAACTTTTATTATAGCATAAATTTTTGTATCTGACAATAGGAAACCGACGCATTTTGAAAAAAATTGTGGCGAAACCGTATAGAGAGCGTGTAGACAATCAAGAAAGGTGGAATGTGTTGATGAATCGACAGAATCTGAACCCAAAGCAAGTGGATGAGGCATTGAAAACCCTTGGGAAAAAGCTAGGTCTCTCTCCGGAACAATTGCGAAAAGAACTGGAGTCGGGAAAGTTTGACAAGATCTTGCAGAATCTCAGTGCAAAAGAATCTGCCACGGTGCAGAATGTGCTGCAAAATCCAAAGATGATGGAAAAGTTAATGCAATCACCGCAGGCAAAGGCATTGATGGAAAAACTTATGGGAAAATAGAAAAGAGGGAACCGGTTTGCAGGAGATGTTGGAGAAAATGGGAAGCCTTTTGTCCGATCCGGAAAGTGTCCGGGAGTTGCAGGAACTTGCCCGTATGTTGCAACAGGGGCAGTCGCAGCCGGAAGAACCGGAACCGCCGGAGGAGAAAGGCTCGTCACAGTCCGGGGGATTGGATTTTGGGATGCTGTTGCGGATGCAGGAACTGATGGCAACTATGGAACAGGAAAGCAGTGAAGCGACCCTTTTGTTGGCATTGAAGCCTCATTTGCAATCCAAACGGCAGAAAAAAGTGGATCAGGCAGTAAAGCTTTTGAAATTCTATGGGCTTTTCCAGCATCTCAAGGAGAGCGGAATGTTGCAGGAACTGTTCTAAGGCAATGCAGATGAAAAGGGAGGTGGTTGGAGTATGGCACAGAATCCGTTTCCGGAGGCGTGGAGCATGGAACAGAATGCCATGGGCAGAGCCAGAGAAATGCGCAGGCGTGTTCCCAAAAGTGTCGACTCCCGTCCACCAATTCCCTTACAACCTGTTTCATCACCCCACAGTGACAACGCCCACCAAGAACAGGGCAGAGAATCTCAGAAGCAAACGCCCCTTTCTTTTCTGGATGGGGACAGTTTATTGATTCTGGCGTTGATGTATATGCTTTACAAAGACAGAGGATGGGAGGACTGTGACAAAAAGTTGCTGCTTGCGTTGGCATACTTGTTATAACGGAGGGAAAACGAAATGGAAGAACAAATGATCTGGATTGTATACGGCGTTTGTGCCGGAATTGTGTTCTTGTTTTATCTGCGAAGAAAGCGAAAAATCCGTGCGATTCTCGCCGGGTCAGTCAGTGGGCTTCTGGCACTTTTGCTGTTGCATTATGGGGGAGAACTGATTGGCTTTGCTCCGGCTTTGAATTCCTTGTCTTTGGTACAGTCTCTGGTACTTGGTGTGCCCGGTGTGATTCTGCTGTTTGTGCTGCATATTCTGGTATAGGTAATATTGTATAAATGAGAATTTGCCCTAATGCAAAAGGGACATCCCAGTCACCTAGGATGTCCCTTGTTTGTTTTGTGTAAAAAGTCGAAGTAAACTTACTTCAGTTCGATGGTAGCGCCTGCTTCTTCCAGCTTAGCCTTCAGAGCCTCAGCGTCAGCCTTGGATACAGCTTCCTTCAGAGTTGCCGGAGCGCCTTCTACAGCAGCCTTAGCTTCCTTCAGACCCAGACCCAGAGCTTCCTTAACAGCCTTGATAACAGCCATCTTAGCGTCACCGAAGGATGCCAGAACAACGTCAAACTCAGTCTTTTCAGCCTCAGCAGCGCCTGCGCCACCTGCTGCCGGAGCAGCCGCAACAGCAGCAGTTACACCAAATTCTTCCTGAATTGCCTCAACCAGCTCAGCCAGTTCGAGTACAGACAGTTCCTTGATATCTTCAACGAACTTTAAAACCTTTTCAGATGCCATGATAATAATCTCCTTTTCAGATAATGTTAAACGAGGACAGAACAAAAGGCTCTGTCACAAATAAGAACCAAACGGTTACGCAGCAGTCTCGTCGGACTTGCTGTCCACAACAGCCTGCAAAGTTGCAGCCAGTTTCTGGATCGGGCCCTGGAGAGAGCCAACCAACTGTGCCAACAGAACTTCCTTGGACGGAATCTTGGACAGCTTTTCAACGCCGGCAGCGTCATAAGAAACGCCCTCAACATAGCCTGCCTTCAGATTGAAGTATTCTTCGTGATCTGCTGCAAACTTGCCCAGGACACGTGCCGGAGCAGTCTGATCGTCGTTAGAAAGTGCTACAGCGGTTGTACCGTGGAGTACTTCGTCAAATGCGTCCAGACCCATGTTTTTGAATGCAAAACGCAGGATAGAGTTCTTTTCAACCAGGTAGGTAACGCCAGCTTCCCGGAGTTCCTTACGCAGCTTGGTATCATCCTCTACGGTGATGCCCTTGTAGTCAACCAGAACGAAAGAAACACTGTTCTGGAGCAGTTCTGTCAGAGCAGCAACCTTAGCCTTTTTGCTTTCCAAAATCTTTTCACTTGCCATGAGATTTCACCTCCGATTAAAATAATCATCGTATCAGAAATCGCAATCAAAAAAGCACGACTCCATAGGAATCGTGCGTATCTCGTTCAAGATTACATTGCACATTCCTCGGTTGGACTTACGGCATATGCCACCAACTGTCTTTAGAATACGATATTGCATTTGCAACGCTTAATAGTATAACATATTTTTTCTGCCCTGTCAAGACAAAGCACCGATTTTTTTGGATTTTGTGCAATCCCACAAAGAACCGGCACATAGAGATGCTTTCTTTGTGCGATTCTGTCAAAAAAAGAACCCCCATTCTCGGAGGAGAACAGGGGAGAAACTTTTTTTATTGGTTTGAGTTTAAGGCGACACCGCACAAAGAACATCTGGCGATTTTGTACGTCATCTGCTTGCA
>CAYXKI010000001.1:9207-31785 GCA_964465095.1 uncultured Ruminococcus sp. | reverse complement strand
ATCCAGTGCCGGTTTTACGGAAACCCCCAGAATTGACTCCTCCGGTCCTGTCATTCCCACGTCCGTCAGATAGCCCGTATGCCCCGACAAAATCGTCTCATCTGCGGTCTGTACATGGGTATGTGTCCCAACGACAGCAGTCACTTTTCCTGCCAGAAAATACCCCATGGCTTTTTTCTCTGCCGTTGCCTCTCCATGAAAATCCACAAAAATATTGGGGGTTTCGATTTCTTCCAGAAGTTGTTCTACAATGGTAAACGGATTGTCCAGTGGATCAAGATATGCTGTCCCGGAGAGGTTCAGCACTGCCACCTGACAAGGACCAAAATCAATGGTACAAACCCCGTGTCCGACGCAGCCCTCCGGGTAATTTGCCGGACGCAACACTGCCGGGTGGTCATAGATCGCCAACGCCTCCCGACGCTTATAGCAGTGATTTCCTGTTGTAATCACATCCGCACCGGCTGCAAAGATCTGTTCCATAGAATGCTTGGTAATGCCATTGCCCTGGGCAGAATTCTCCCCATTTACGACTGTCATATCAATCTGATATTGCCGTTTCATTTCCGGCAGATGCTGCTGTAAAAACTCGCATCCGGCGTTTCCCACCACGTCACCGATGTGTAATAGGTTCATAGGATAAAACCCTTTCTTTTTGTGATAATACCTGTACAAAATCCACGTCTGCTTTTCTCAATGCGTCACCGGCAGCTATGGCGGTTTCTTCCTCCGGGAATATACCAAACACTGCGCTTCCGCTTCCGGTCATCATGCTTGTCCATGCGCCCTGTTCCAACATCACCGTTCGGATTCTGTGGATTTCCGGCAACGAAATTGCGGTTTCAAAAAGATTGCCACAAAGCGGTGCGATTTTTTCCACAGGCTCTCCCTGTTTCAAAAGCTGTCGCATTTCCTGCACCGGCGGATGCTTCGGTGCAACAAGGGAATCTACCGCCTGATAGGCTTCTTTGGTAGAAACGCCCAGTTTTCCCTTTGCAATTACTAAGTAGGGAATCTGCAACGGTGGCAGCGGTTCGAGTTCCTCGCCAATCCCTGCAGCATATGCTGTGCCACCATACAGGAAAAACGGTACATCTGCCCCAAGTCCCACTGCAATGGCAAGAAGCTGTTCCTTGCTGCATGGATCGTCAAACAAGGTCTGCAACCCGGTGAGTACCGCTGCCCCATCGGTGCTGCCACCGCCCATTCCTGCCTGTGCCGGAATGTGCTTTTCGATGTGTATGGCAAGTTTCCCGGTGCGGTTTGTCGCTGTACAGAAGCGTTCTGCCGCTTTCCAGGCGATATTCCGCTGATCGGTTGGGATAGATGGCTGATCACAGGTAAGAGAGAGTTTCAGACGTTCTGACGGGGTATACGCTACGGTCACCCGGTCATAAATCCCCACTTCCTGAAATACCGTTTCCAAAAGATGATAGCCATCCGGTCTTGTTCCGATAACATCCAGTGCCAGATTAATTTTTGCCGGTGCTTGTAGGGTAATTGTTTTCATAGATTATGCCCCTTTATGACGATTCACAAACCGCTCCATCCGTTTCAACGCTTCCTGCAAATGCTTCAAAGAATACGCATAGGAAACACGGACAAAGCCCTCGCCACTTTCTCCAAAAGCATTGCCCGGAACAACAGCGACTTTTTCTTCCTGCAACAATTTCTCACAGAATTCCTCGCTTTTCATCCCGGTACAGCGAATACAAGGGAACATATAGAATGCACCCTCCGGATTAAAACAAGTCAACCCAATCCGATTAAAGCCATCCAGAAGCATTCTTCTACGCATATCATACTCTGCCACCATCTTCTGCACTTCTCTGTCGCAGTCCTTCAGTGCAACAATTGCAGCATATTGGCTCAAAGTCGGTGCACTCATAATGGCATACTGATGAATTTTCAGCATCTGTTTCAACAGTGGTTCCGGGGCACAGACATAGCCCAGTCGCCATCCTGTCATAGCAAAGGCTTTGGAAAAGCCGCTGACATAGATGGTGCGTTCCCACATATCCGGAATTTCCGCAATGGAAACATGTTTTCTACCATAGGTCAGTTCCGAATAAATCTCATCGGAAAGCACCAGAACGTTTGTATCACGGAGTACTTCTGCAATTGCCTCCAGATCCTCCCGTGTCATAATTCCGCCGGTGGGATTGTTAGGATAGGGCAAAATCAACAGCTTTGTTTTCTCTGTAATATGGGACTTCAATTCCTGTGCGGTTAATTTAAATTTGTTCTCCTGCTTTGTAGGAATCGGCACTGCCTTGCCATGCATCAGTTCCACAATGGGCTTATAACACACAAAAGAGGGTTCTACAATCAGCACTTCATCTCCGGGATTCACCACTGCACGGATTGCAAGGTCAATGGCTTCTGAGCCACCCACTGTAACGGTAACTTCCTTTTCCGGTTGATAAGCGATATGATACTTTCTCTGAATGTAATTTGCAATTTCCTGTCTTAATTCTGCCATGCCGGAATTGGCGGTGTACACCATCCGCTTCCGTTCCAGACTATCTGTTGCTGCTTTTCGTACTGCCCAAGGTGTCTGAAAATCCGGTTCGCCTACGCCAAGGCTGATCACATCATCCATGGTTGCTGCCAGATCAAAAAACTTCCGGATTCCAGAGGGCTTCATTTTCTTTACTTGTTCCGAAAGAAGCGTGTCATAATTCAACACGAGTTCTTCTCCCCTTTCTATTGTTTGTTATTGTAATCCTACCAAATCACGGGAAGTAGTAGCCTCTCTCGTCTTTTTCTTCCCCATCAATCGGGATGCCTTTTTCCTTATACTTTTTCAAGACAAAGTACGTTGCGGTAGACAAAACCCCTGCCAGAGGTGCCAAACGCTGTGACACAAAAAGGCTGACTTCTTTCACATTTGCACCACGAACGGTAACGGACAAATCATACGCCCCTGCCATCAGAGAAATGCTCTCCACTTCTTCGTATTGCATAATGGTATGTGCAATTTCTTCATAGCCGCAATCTCGCTTTGGTGTGACACGCAGTTCAATAATCGCAGTCACTGCTTCTTCCTCCAGAAGTTCCTCGTTGATAATAGCACTATATCCCTGGATCACACCAGCCTCTTCCAGTGCCTTGATTTCCGCCGCAACCGCTTCTTCTGTGCTTCCAAGCATCACAGCAAGTTCCTGATTGGACAGACGTGCATTTTGCTTTAACAAAGTAATCAATTGTTCTTTCATTCTAATACTCCTTCCAAAAAGTTCAGACTTTTTTTAATCCAATGGGACAAAAACCGGATTTCTATTTTGAAAATAGCACACATAAGAAAATCCGGCAGCCTTTGCGATTTCCTTTCCCTCAGGGATTCCTTTTCCCAGATCCGCCGCAGTATGTGCATCAGAACCAAGGGTAAGGATTTCCCCACCAAGTTCCCGATACAGTTTCAGAATCGCCAACGTGGGAAAGGGCTTTCCATAGGGTTGTCTTAGCCCGGAGGTATTCAGTTCAAGCCCCTTTCCTCTTGCAATAATTGCACGCAGACAATCCAGAATCGGTTCTACATAGGGCAGCAAATCCACCGCAATTCCGGCTTCGCCCTGCATATATCGCAACGGATAGGTCATATGACCCAGTACATCAAACTTGCCCCAATTACACAGATCCAGAAGTTCCTTGAAATACCGCTCCAACAGGGATTTTACGGTTTCCTCCGTATATTCCAGGCAAAAAAAGTCCGGCAGATCCAGAAGTTCATGGAGAGAACCGATGACAAAATCCAACCGCTTATTCCGCAATACAATTTCTGACAGCGTAAAATCTGCATTTGCCTGTCCAAGTTCTACACCACAGAGAAGATGAATCCCCATTGCCTTTGCCTTGGGCTTTAATTGATACACCGTTTCCAAAGATTGTTCAAGCACCCGATCATGGGAGAAAAATTCCCATTCGTTTCGTGGTTCTGTCTGATAGTACTCCTTGGAAAAATAACGGTTCATTTCCACATGTTCCGTCACAGCCAAAACCGGAAGCTGCAATTTCTTTGCCTGTACAAGCAATTCTTCCACCGTTCCGGATCCATCCGGCGAAATTCCCGTATGACAGTGGCAATCCATCAACAAGGATTGGGTTGACATGGATATCGACTCCTTTAAGGGTTCTTAAAGGTGTTCCCCTATAAGAACAAGTTCTTAAATACTCTCTTGTAATCATACGATATTTTTAGGAATTTGTCAAGGGTGACAATACGCAAAAAATGCAAAAACGAGAACAGCGAAACACCATTCTCGTCTTACAGTTGTCTTATGCTTTATGCGTTACGCGTCCAATGCTTCACGGAGACTCTTTACAAATGCACCGATTTTCGCAGGGGCTTCTGTACCGCCGTACTGTTCCACCAGTTTTACAATTGCACTGCCGACAATAACACCGTCACAATACCCACTCATGGTCTTTGCAGCCTCCGGACCGGAAATGCCAAAGCCTACTGCACAAGGCACCTTTGCATATTTCTGAATCTTCTCAAAAAAGGGCGCAAAATCGGTAGAGAACTCACTCCGCACACCGGTTACCCCATTAGAGGAAACGCAATACAAAAATCCTGTTGCTTCAGAAGCGATCATCTGAATGCGATCTTCACTTGCCGGCGTTACCAAGCTGATGTTGTGAATGCCATATTGATCAGCACAGCCCTGAATCTCGTCCTTTTCCTCAAAAGGAATGTCCGGAACAATAACGCCGTCAATCCCGGTTTCCTGACACAGGCGGAAGAACCGCTCTGTCCCAAACCGAAAAATTGTATTCAGATACATCATCAGAAGAAGCGGTGCATCTGTCTTGGCACGCAGCCGTTTTACCATGTCGAAAATTCCGACAAGGGTTGTCCCGTTTTCATGGAGAGAGCGTTCGCTGGCACGCTGAATGACAGGACCTTCTGCAATCGGGTCAGAAAAGGGAACGCCCAATTCCACCAGATCTGCACCATTTTCCACCATTTCCAGAACGGCTTTTTCTGTGCAATCATAGCCGCCATCTCCTGAGGTAATAAAGGAAATCAGTGCCTTTCTGCCCTCAGCCTTGCACTGTTCTAGCTTTGCATCAATTCGGTTCTTAGTCATCAATCTTCACTCCTCTGTATTCTGCAATTTGCTGCATATCCTTGTCGCCTCTACCGGAAACGCAAATAATCATCGTCTGATCCGGTTTCATGGTAGGTGCAATTTTTCTCGCTGCCGCAATTGCGTGGGCAGACTCAATGGCAGGGATAATACCCTCCATCTTTGACAGATATTCCAGTGCCTGTACCGCCTCTTCGTCTGTAATTGCCAGATATTCTGCTCTGCCAGTCTTATAGAGATTTGCGTGTTCCGGTCCCACACCGGGGTAATCCAGACCTGCGGAGATGGAATATACCGGGGCAATCTGTCCCTCTTCATTCTGGAGGAAATAAGACTTCATTCCATGGAAAATTCCAAGGCTGCCCTTTGCAACCGTTGCAGCGTGAAGCTTTGTATCAATTCCCTTGCCGGCAGCTTCTGCACCAACAAGACGGACGCTTTCATCAGGAATAAAATCATAGAACATTCCCATTGCATTGGAACCACCGCCAACGCAAGCGACTACGCAATCCGGCAATTTGTGTTCTACAGCATCGTGCTGCTGCTTTGCCTCTTCGCTGATTACCTTCTGGAAATCCCGTACCATCATCGGATAAGGGTGCGGACCCATAACAGAACCAATCAGATAGAACGTAGTGTCAATATTGGTTGACCAATCACGCATTGCCTCGTTAATTGCATCTTTCAGTGTCCCGGTTCCATTGTCAACGCTGTTGACTTTTGCCCCTAAGAGTTCCATCCGGTATACATTCAGACGCTGACGACGCACGTCTTCTTTGCCCATATAGATTTCACATTCCAGGTCAAAAAGTGCACAAGCTGTTGCAGTTGCCACACCGTGCTGTCCTGCACCGGTTTCTGCAATAATCCGCTTTTTGCCCATCTTTTTTGCCAGAAGAATCTGTCCCAGAACGTTATTGATCTTGTGTGCACCGGTATGGTTCAGATCTTCTCTCTTGAGATAAATCTTACAACCACCCAGATCCTTTGTCATACGGTCTGCATAATAAAGCAGCGACGGTCTCCCGGCGTACTCCCTGAGCAGTGTACGATATTCCTCCCAGAATGTGGGATCTTCTTTATAGCGATCATATGCCTCTTCCAGTTCGTGCACCGCATTCATAACTGTTTCCGGTACATACTGACCGCCAAAAATACCAAATCTTCCTACTTTACCCATGATATCACTCACCTCGTACAATTCTGACGATTTTCTTCATTTTCTCAAAATCTTTCACGCCTTCGGTTTCTGCACCGCTTGACAAATCCACGCCAACCGGCTGTAATCTGCCCAGTGCATCCCGGATATTTTCCGGGGTCAGTCCACCGGCAAGCATATACTCCACCCGGGGGGCTGCTTTACGGATGACTTCCCAGTTTGCGGTTACACCGGTACCACCGGGCTGACCCGGCACGAATCCCTCTAACACAAGCAAATCTGCCCCAAGGGTTTCCGCATGACGGATGTCTTCCTCTGCCTGGACACGGATTGCTTTCCACACCGGCAATCCGGTCATTGTCCGGATTTTTGCAATATCTTCTGCGGTTTCCGAACCATGAAGCTGAATTACATCCGGTTCTACCCGGTTCACAACACGCCTTAGTTCTTCCGGATCCGGATTCACAAACACGCCGACCACTTGGATTTTCTCTTTCTTTTCTTTCACCAGTTCTGCTGCCTGCTTTGCGGTCACAGACCGACGATATCCCGGTGTTAAAATCATCCCGATATAATCCGGCTCTAACACATTACAGAATACGATATCTTCCGGACGACGAATTCCACAAAATTTTAACTTCATACGCCCTCCCGGAGTTCTTGCAGTGTTTTTGCTACATTTCCGCTTCTCATTAGTGTTTCCCCAATCAGCACAGCATCTGCCCCAAGACGGCGCACTGCCTGCATGTCCTCATTGGTACGAATTCCGCTCTCCGAAACAAAAACTGCTTCTTTGTCTGCATAAGGACGCAGGGTTGCAACGGTGTCCAAATTTACCTCAAAGGTCTTTAAGTTCCGATTGTTTACTCCCAGAATTTCCGGGTGTAAAAAGTGAACGGACTCCAGTTCTTCCCGGTCGTGTACCTCAACCAGAACCTCCAGCCCCAGAGAATATGCAAGCTGATACAGCGAAGCCAATGTCTCCGGCGAAAGAACCGCTGCAATCAAAAGCACCGCATCTGCACCAATGGCAGCAGCCTCGTAAATCTGATACGGATCAAACAGGAAATCTTTCCGCAGAATCGGCAGATTCACCGCCGAGCGGATTTCCTGCAAAAACCGGGAAGAGCCCTGAAAATAGTGTTCCTCTGTCAGGCAGGAAATTGCATTTGCACCGGCTTTTTCATATGCCGTTGCAATTTCAACCGGATGAAATTCCGGGCAGATCAGACCCTTGGAGGGAGAGGCTTTCTTCACTTCACAGATACAAGAAAGACGCTCTTGTTTCAACGCCTTTTTCAGAGAAACCGGTTTCCGAAGCGACAACGTTTTTTCTGCCCGCAGCTTCATTTCGTCCAGACTGCAAGCAGATTTTTCCCGTTCCAACTGTTCTCGGCGGTAGTGAATAATATCGTCTAAAATCATAAATTGTCCTCACGCTTCCTTGTTGGTAAAAGCAATCAATTCCTCCAGCTTTGCCAAAGCTTTTCCATTATCAAGCTGTTCCTCAGCAAGCTTGATACCGTCGGCAATGGATGCTGCTTTTCCGGATACATACAGTGCGCTTCCGGCATTAAGGAGCACAATGTTACGTTTTGCTCCACGGATGCTACCGTCCAGAATGCCTCTGGTAATGGCTGCATTTTCTTTTGCGTTGCCACCGACAATTTCCTCCTTTTTCCCTCTCGGCAAGCCGAAATCTTCGGGCTTGATCTCATATTCCGTTACCTTGCCGTCCTTTACTTCTGCAACAGAAGTTGCATCAGAAATCGAAATTTCATCCAACTTATCGTTGCCATAGACAATCATTGCACGTTCAATGCCAAGTCCCATGAGCACCTGTGCCATTACCGGCAACAGTGCCTTTTCATAAACCCCAAGAAGAATATACTTGGTAGATGCCGGGTTGGTAAGTGGTCCTAAGATATTGAAAATGGTACGGATTCCAAGTTCTTTTCTGGCAGGGGCTACAAACTTCATAGCACCGTGATAACTCTGTGCAAAGAGGAATGAGATCCCGATTTCCTGAATGGATGCCTTTGCCTGTTCCGGTGTGGTCTGAATCTTGACCCCAAGGCTTTCCAGAACATCTGCTGCACCACTCTTACTGGAAACGCTACGGTTGCCGTGCTTTGCCACCGGCATTCCTGCGGCAGAGATCACAAAGGAAGAAGTACTGGAGATGTTGAAAGAACTTGCAAGATCTCCACCGGTACCAACGATTTCCACGCTGTTTTCACAACCGGTAATCTGCTTTGCCTTTGCACGCATTCCCTTGGCAAACCCGGTGATTTCGTCAATGGTTTCCCCTTTCATTCGCAGTGCTGTCAGAAGTCCGGCAGTCTGGATGTTGGTTGCGTTGCCACTCATGATAATGTCTACCGCTTCTTCTGCTTCTGCAAGGCTTAGATTTTCGCCCTCTGCCACCTTTGCAATAAAGGGCTTCAGTGCAACCTTGGGCTGTTCGGTCTGTACTGCCGGAACAGGAACGGTGACGCCATCAATCAGATTCAGGAAATTTGCAAGCATCCGTTTCCCATCCTGTGTCAGAAGAGACTCCGGATGGAACTGTACGCCATAAGTGGGATAGCTTTCATGGCAAAGTGCCATGATCTGTCCGTCCTCATCTCTTGCGGTAATTTTCAATTCTTTCGGGAAATCGGACTCCTGGGCAATCAGAGAGTGATATCTTCCACACTCTACGGACTTTCCAAGCCCTGCAAACAGCGGACAAGTTTCATCCAGTGTAATCCGACTGGATTTGCCATGCATCAGCACCGTTGCACGCACAATCGTTCCGCCATAGGCTTCACAAATCGACTGATGTCCCAGACACACGCCCAGAATCGGCAGCTTGCCACTGAAATGACGAATTGCGTCCAGGGTAATGCCTGCATCCTTTGGATAGCCCGGACCGGGAGAGAGAATCAGTGCCTGTGGGTGAAGTGCTTCAATTTCCGCAATGGTAATCTCGTCGTTACGTACCACCTGAATGTCCGGATACAGTTCTCCGATATACTGATACAGGTTGTAGGTGAAAGAATCATAGTTGTCGATGAGTAAAATCATTTTTCTGCCTCCTTAATTGCATGAATCACTGCAAGTGCTTTGTTTACGGTTTCATAATATTCATTCTCAGGTACAGAGTCTGCAACAATGCCGGCTCCTGCCTGAACGTATGCTTTTTCCTGTCGGAACAGAACCGTCCGGATGGCAATACAGGTATTGATATTTCCATCAAAGCCAAGATAGCCCACCGTACCGCCATAAAGTCCACGCTTCTTATTCTCGAACTGATCAATCAGTTCCATGGCACGAACCTTTGGTGCACCGGACAAGGTTCCTGCCGGCAAAATTGCCATCAGCGCATCCAATGCGGTCTGTCCGTCCTTTAGCTGTCCCTCTACGTCAGACACCAGGTGCATAACCTTTGAGGCACGTTCTGTGACCATATACCGTGTCACCTTTACTGTGCCAAACTTGGACATCTTGCCTACATCGTTTCTGCCAAGATCCACCAGCATGGTGTGCTCTGCTCTCTCTTTCGGATCTGCACGCAATGCCTTTTCGTTGGCGAGATCTTCCTCCGGGGTCTTGCCTCTCGGCTTTGTTCCGGCGATAGGGCGATTCTGGATTTTCCCGTTTGTCACCTTTGCCAGCATTTCCGGCGATGCTCCTGCCACATCATACTCCGGTGTGTGGAAGTAGTACAGATACGGGGAGGGATTGGTGGCACGAAGTTTCCGATAGACTGCAAAGCTATCCGGGGGATTGCTGATTTCAAACCGCTGGGACAATACAATCTGGAAAATGTCGCCCCCACGGATATACTCCTTGGCATCCCGTACCATCTGGCTGTAGCTTTCCTTTGTCATATTAGAGTGCACCACAGCTTCTCCGGTGTGATGACTTTCTTTCGGCTTTGGATTATACTCCCGAATCCGCTGTGCAAGTTCTTCTGCTCTCCACTGTGCAGCAGCATATTGTGCCCCAAGGTCTCCGTCTGTATGAAGATTCAGAATCACAATGCCATTACTGGTCAGGTGATCATATGCCACAAGTTCCTCATAGAGGAAAAGATGACAATCCGGCATATGAATATCATCCTCCGGCACGTTGGTCAAGGTCTTTTCCATATACCGCACGGTATCATAGCCAAAATAGCCGATCAGTCCGCCGGTAAAATTCGGTGCATCCGGCAAAACCGGT
The DNA here is from genome assembly GCA_964465095.1 of uncultured Ruminococcus sp. GTDB lineage: Bacteria > Bacillota > Clostridia > Oscillospirales > Ruminococcaceae > Ruminococcus_C. The sequence continues at coordinate 21,324 of CAYXKI010000001.1, read as the reverse complement.
GCACGATAAGCTGCCATCCGTTCTTTCAAAAAGGAAATCGGATGTTCTACCTGAATCTGTTCTACCTGATCCCCGGCGTAAATCTCTGCAAGCTTTCCGGAAATCCGGATTTCCTCTTTCGGGGATGCACCAATAAACGAATAACGATCCCACTGTGCCCCATCACTGACACTTTCAAAGATAAAGGAATTCCGACTGTTTTCAGACAGGGCTGTGTAAATATTCAGCGGTGTCTGATTGTCCGCAGAAAACGTATAAAATACCGGAATGGTATTATACTCCTGTGCCAGTGCTTTTACCTCTTCCAACGAAGGCTTCAGCATAAAAATCACTCCTTTTTACTTCTCTGGGATATAGCCATATAAAAAAAGCCTGGTATCCCACACATACATGGGACGCCAGGCGTTAAAATCCTCTGCGTGTTGCCACCCAATTTCAGGAACAAAGCAATTCTCAGACTGCTATATTCCCCTCGTTCCAGATACGCCGGCGGAAACCGCCCGGTTATATCCTCTCCCGATAACGCAGGAGCCGCGGCGATGGCTACACAGGCAAATGCCCTTCACCACGCTTCTCACAAACCCATTCACGCTGTCCTGTACACACCGGGCTCTCAGCCACCCCGACTCTCTGTGATGCCATCAAACAGGCTACTTCCTTTTGCTCATGGAATTTCTCAGATCACACAATCTATGTGATATATTCTTACTCCTCTAGTATACGCAATCCTCTCCGAAATGTCAAGAGGACAGAGAACTTTTTCTTTGCTTTTTGTAGCATTCGTCAAATTATTTTCCTCTATTTTGTACAGTTTGCCCTATTCTGCCCGAAGTGCAACCACAGGATCTTTCTTTGCGGCACTCTTAGAGGGGATAATTCCGGCAAAAAGCGTCAGAATCACACTAATCAGCACCAGAATTCCTGCTGCCCCAAGGGGAAGAACCGCACTCAGATTCTGAATGTCTGTCAGATGGTGTACCAACAAGTTAATGGGAATGCAAAGGAGATAGGTCACCCCGACCCCAATCAACCCGGATGTCAGACCGATAATAATCGTTTCTGCATTAAACAAACTGGATACGTCGTGTTTGGATGCACCAATGGCACGAAGAATTCCGATTTCCTTTGTCCGCTCCTGAACAGAAATCAAGGTAATGACCCCAATCATAATAGACGAAACAATCAGGGAAATGGCAACAAAGGCGATCAGTACATAGGTGATGGTGTTAATAATTGTGGTAACAGAGGACATCATCAGTCCTACATAGTCAGTGTACTGGATCTGTGACAATTCGTCCTTGTCTGCGTTATATGCGGTAATGGCATCCTTAATGACATCTTTGTCCTCAAAAGAAGCCGCATACAAATTCACCGCAGAAGGGTCATCCAGATCCACGCTGCCCAATTGTTCCAGATTGTCCTCATACGTGGAATCCGAAAATTCCAGAACCTCATCATAATAGAGGGCACACTGCTCTGTTGTATAGCTTTCTTTTTCGCTGTCCAGTGCTGCTGCAAGCTGTGCCGGATCCATGGTTCCCATCTGCTGCTCAATCTGTGCCGCATACTGTGCTTTGCCCTGTTCTGTCATCAATTGTGTAAAGCTGTCGCTGATTTCGTCCTCGCTCATGGCAGAGAGATAGCCTGCCACATCTTCCTCACTCATGTTCATCTGCTGCACCATTGCCTGTGTCAGCGTCGCTTCCATTTCTTCTCTTGTCACCCCTGCGATGCTCTGCTGTACCATCTGATTCAGTTCATCCTCTGAAAGGGTGCTCTTGATCTTCACATAGGTTTCTGCTTTTTCAGATTCGCTTTGCTCTTCCAGATAGGACAAGAATGCAGCCTGCTTTTCCTCGTCTGTCAGATCGCCATTTTCCTCCCGGAACGGCAACCCGATGAAAATATCAGTCTGAGGGGTATCGTTTTGTGCCTGAATTGCATCAGAAGACGCAGCCGCTTCAATCACATATTCGGTAAGTTTACTGGTATAGCCAATCGAACCGCTTAGCATCGGGGACTTGGTGTCCTCGTTGGGACGAATAATTCCTGTCACTTTCAGGGTTGTTCCATTGTCATACAGATATTGCAGCCCTGCTTCTGTCTCACGCAAATCGCTGTACAATCCGGTGGAGGTATCACAGCTATAGCAATCAGAATTCAAAATGATCCGAAACTCCATATCACAAATATCTGCATAACTCCAATTGTCGCCACTGCTGTCCTCTAATTCGCCACCATCTACCGCAGCTTTCATAATGGCATCCACCTGTTCCTTTGGCTCTAAGCCCAAGGCATACAGGGTCATATCATCCAATTCGTTGTTTTCATCCAGAACAAGCACCACTTCATCATAGCTTGTTGGCCACTCTCCATAGACCACATCGTATTGATTTTTCAGCACCTGGCTCACGGTTTCTCCCTCATCACCGGGGAGCATTTCTTGCCACAACTGAGAAGAACTTCCCATAGAGAAAGAACTGGTATCAATGCCAAACATACTACTCTGGGCATTTTGCATTGCAGCCATATCAATTCCCATATATTCCAGAATCAAGGACTGCATGAGTTCTTCTGTATCAGAACGGATAATGCTGCCGTCTACATTTTTTGTATAAACCAGCAAATCCAGATCATAGGAGTATTGCACCCCATTGAGTGCGTTATAAAGTCCGCTTGCACCGTCCGGATCGCTTCGTTCTGCCTCAATATATTCCTTAAAACTCTTCAGATCATTCTCTGTGGTTTCAATGTTATTCAGGGCATTTACCATATCATAAATGGCAGATTTTTTGTAAACAGCGTTATTATCGTGGGTGGTCTCCGACTCAGCAGTCCCCATAAAGGTTTCCATCAGTGTTGTAAGGTCTGTGCTGGTTTCCTGGATGGTCAGTGGATAGGAACTCAAGGTCTCTTCCTGTACCGCATCAATATAAGCAGAAAAGCCCTGGGAAATGGACAATACAAGGGCAATGCCGATAATGCCAATACTTCCGGCAAAAGAAGTCAGAATGGTTCTTCCCTTTTTGGTAAAGAGATTTTTCAGGGAAAGTGAGAAAGACGTGCCCAGAGACATCGAGGGCTTCTTCTGCTTCTTGGCTTTTACGACTTCCATTGCAGCCTTGTCTGCGTTCTGTTCCCCTATGGTTTCTTCCTCTGTCAAAGGGGCAGAATCATCTAACAGCTTTCCATCCAACATCCGGATAATCCGGGAGGAATAACGCTCTGCCAGTTCCGGGTTGTGGGTTACCATGACAACCAGACGATCTTGCGAGATTTCTTTCAGAATCTCCATGACCTGTACGCTTGTTTCCGTATCCAGTGCACCGGTGGGTTCGTCTGCCAGAATAATATCCGGGTTGTTGACAATGGCTCTTGCAATTGCCACACGTTGCATCTGTCCCCCGGACATTTCGCTTGGCTTTTTTGACAACTGGCTGCCAAGTCCAACGGCTTCCAGTGCCTTGATTGCACGCTTTTTCCGCTCAGATTTTGACACCCCGGACAGGGTCAGGGCAAGTTCTACATTTTGCAGCACTGTCTGATGAGGGATCAGGTTATAACTCTGAAACACAAAGCCAATGGAATGATTCCGATATGCATCCCAGTCTCTGTCCTTGAACGCTTTGGTAGACGTGCCATTGATGACAAGATCTCCTTTGGTGTACTGATCCAGTCCACCGATAATATTCAACATCGTCGTCTTTCCGCAACCGGAAGGACCCAGAATGGATACAAACTCACTGCGTCGGAACTTTAAATCAATGCCCTTTAAGGCATGCACCACGCTGTCTCCGGCAGGATAATCTTTCTGGATGCCGATCAACTCTAACATAACTCCAAACTCCTTTTCTACAATCAGTTGCCTTATATTTCGTTATCATAACACAAAGGACAAGAATTTGTCAATGGCAATACTACACAAAAAAACGCAAGACAACAAAACAGGAGTACATTTCTGCACTCCTGCTATGAGATATTCTCCACATGAAGGCTCCCTCTCTGAGAGAGGCTTTTCATAGATATCCTACCCAATCAGCATCTGTCGCTGCAAAGCCAGATCAAAGCCGTTTACTCTGCCGTCGCCGTTGAGATCTCCTGTGGTTCGCTGTTCCTGTGACAAGGATTTGCTCCCAAGGAGATACTTTTGAAGCAGCACCATATCCGCAACAGTCACGCTGCCGTCTTGGTTCAGATCCCCTGCGAGAATGGTTTCTGTGCCACTTGTGCTACTTTCGGTAGCTTTCGAAGTGGTGGTTGTCGTGGTGGTGGTCGTAGAAGCTGTATCCGAAGCGGTGGTTGTTTTTGACGCTGAAACAGTAGTTGTGGGGGCTTTTGTGGTGGTTGTAGTTGCTGAGGTTGTGGTCGTGGTCGTGGTGGTTGTGGCTTTCGTGGTTGTGGTCGTGGTGGTCACGGTTGTTGTGGTAGTAACCACATAAGTTACCGGAACCATCTTCCAGTTCTGACAAGCCACACCGTTTCTTGTCCACTGTTGCACATTTGCGCCACTGTCAGCGGAGTTGTTTTCCACCTCTACGCAGGACGCACCGCCGGATACCTTTGTCAGAATCGTATACGTTCCATCTGCATTTTCGATAAATTGAAATAGCTGTGCATCCGAACCGGATTTCTTATAGATTTCCATATTCGTCCCATCGTCGGACTTTTTCGCCGTAACATCCAGATAATAGGTCTTTCCGTCTCCAACCATGGACACAATCTGATAATAGCCATTCCCGGCATCCACAAGTTCCCAAGTATTATACGCTGCTGCACCAGTTGCACCCCACTGCTGTACATTTGCACTGTTGGCAGCTTTGCCGTCTGCTACTTCCATATACAATCCGCTGTTGGCGTTCTGAATCATATACTTTGTTGTGGTGTCCATAGTTGCCGGTGTTTCCACGGTTTCCTCCGGCATTGTGCCATCCGGTGCGGTGTTATACCCGGCACTGGGGATTCCTGTGGAAGAGGACAAGGTGGCATAACTCATCGCACCAGAAGAGGACTTTGCTCCAGCGTTCTGGGTTGTGTAAGTCTTTGCCTCCGCTGCGGTCATGGTTGTATAGGTGTAATTGGAAGAAGGTCGCCAACTGCACGCAGCAGAACTGAGATTTGCCAGATTGTTGCTACGATAGCAATTCACTGCTACAGAACCGCTGTCTGTATACCACGGTCCAATGGTGGAAACGCTTGCATTGGTAATGCTTGTGATCTGAGTTGCATCGTCGTTGACAACAGACCCTTTTCCGGTTCCTCCATCATAGTAGCAATTTTCCGTGTAAATCTTTGCAGCCGTGTGCATGGTGTATCCAAGGTTAAAGTTTTCCACAAAGTTGTTCAGGGAGTGGAAATAGCCATATCGCATCAAGCCCGGTGCACGTGTCAGCGTGTTATTAAAGTGGTTGTCCGCCAAGGTGACGCAAGGGAAATTGTTGTAATTTGCCAGAATATCGTCTGTATCGTCCGGATAGCCAAGCAAAATCCCATACTCATGCAAACCGAATTCACAATCGGAAATTGTAATATTATCTGCGTTCCGATAGAACGTCAGGAACTTGTCCCAGTCCACCTGACCGGTAGAGGCGGTGTTAATGGCATCGTGTCCCACAAAGGTACAGTGGTCAATCCAGAAATTGTCCCCGTTTGCAAAGTCCCAGACATTGTCGTTATTGAGTTCGGTGTCATGAGAAATTGTGATATTCCGGATGATGATGTTCTTTCCCATGCCATAATCTTCCCGGTCATAAGTGCAGAAATACACATTATAGAGGGAATGCTTACTATAGCTTCCGATAATGGTCTTATTGGGGTAAATATAGATTCTGGCATCCTTGAATTGATAGCGTCCGTTGCTGTCTGTGGTATAAGTTCCGGTTTTGGAAATATCCCCGGTAATGACAATGGTTCTGGGGGTACTGTCCGAACATGCCTCTTTCAGTTCATCAAAGGTGGACACCTCAACAGTCTCTCCAAGAAGTCCCCCAATGGTGCTGGCTTTTGTGTTTCCGTTCCGGTCTGTTCCATAGCCCCCAAAGCCTTGCAACCCGGTAGAGTTCAAAAGCCATTTCTGCCCGGATGCACCGGTATAGGTTTCCAAGGTGACTGTGCCACTGCTTCCTACGGTCAATGCAAGACTTGTATCGCTGTAATTGGTGATCTTATAATACAGATCATTTCCATAGCTGTCCTGGGAAAGCGCCGTAATGTACCAATGCTGGGATTGTGCACTCTCTGTGCCAAACACCACGCAAGATGTTCCGGCAGTAACGCTGTAATAATCCGGTGTCAGAAGCCGTCCGCTTGCCATGTTGCAAAGCTTGTAAAAGCTGCCCTTGCTGTCTGTTCCCACGTAATCAATCCGCCAGCTTTCTGCAAGAGAACCATCAGAAGCAGCAGTTTTCAAAACGCTTCGATCTGCTGTTCCGGAGGCAGTGAGATTTTTGGTGCCATCTGCCGTGGAAAGTTCCACCATCTGTTCCGGGTAATCTGCGGAGATTGCAGATGCCGTCATCGTTCGGAGTAACATCCCCTGGGGCAATCCCATCAAAACCAGCAGCATTGCCACCCCACATGCTACAAACTTTTTCCAATTCCAATGTTTCATAAACTGCACATCCTTCCCGATTTTCCTTTGAAAATAAGGCGACGCCACACAAAAGCTGTGGGGCATTTCCACTGGTATTTTAGCACATTCCACAGAAAAAGTCAACGATTTCGGAATTTAATTTAATCTTATTACAATTAAAGTAACTCTATGGCAACTTTAACATGTTCCACGTAAATCTGGCGAATTGCAGCATTTTCTCCAAGTCCTCGTACCAAGCACTCTGTCTGATACCCGGCAGCAGTAAACACCGATTGCCAAGAATCCGCCTCTGCCCCTGCCATATCATTGTTGGCGTGATCCCCTGCCACAACCATCAGTGGCGTGAGAATCACACGGGTATATTCCCCTTGCTGCACCAGTTTCAACAGGTCTGACAGCGAGGGAGTTGCCTCTACCGTTCCTACAAAATAATTGGAAAAGCCGTCGTTCCAGAGCGTCTCCTGCATTTTCTCATAAACGCAATTTGCCTTGGCTTCTGTTCCGTGTCCCATGAGACAAATTGCCGTCTTTCCATCATCATATTGTCCAAGCCACTGGGTAACCGCTTTTTCTACCAAGGTAAAGTCCCTGTCCTGACTGAGCAGCGGTGCGCCGATTTTCAGCGTTTCAAACTTGTCACGATATTGTTCCACCGTCTGTACCAGATCATCATACTCCAGTCCATTCATCAGATGGGTGGGCTGTACCACAAGGGTCTTTACTCCGTTCTCTATGGCACGTTCCATGGCACGTGGAACGCTGTCAATACAAATTCCATCCCGATTTTGCAATAGATGGAGAATCACGTCTGAGGTAAAGCCTCTCCGCACCGCATATGTCGGGAAAGCAGTTTCCAGACTTTCCTCAATTGCCCCAATGGTAAGGCGACGACTTTCATGATAGCTTGTTCCAAAGCTTAGCACAAGAAGTTCTTTTTCTCCGATTGCATCCTGATTCCGTAAATTTTCTGTTTTCATTTCTGTTTCTGATTTCCTTTCTTAGAACTTGTTCTTAATTCCAATCTTTCTTAGTGCATATACTGCCCGATCGGCTGCAATGCCGGTAAATAGCCCGGTAATACAACCGGACACCAACAAAAAGGGCAAATAGACCAATACTTGTTTTGACTGCATAACCACCATTGCTGCAAGGATCTGTCCGAGGTTGTGAAACACTGCCCCAATCAGACTGATAAACCACAAATACCGATTCTTCAGCAGACGATTCAAAAGTGCCATCATCAGAAAGCACAGAATTCCCCCACTGAGAGAGTAAATCATACTCACCAGTGTTCCGGTAAACAGCGACCCCAGCAAGATCCGCATCAGTAGTACCACTGCTGCCTCTTTTTCTCCATAGAGTACCAACACCATTAAGGTGATACAATTTGCAAGTCCCAGTTTGATTCCGGGAATGGGGAGAGGGAGAGGGATCTGTGCCTCTACCACAAAAATCGTCAGAGCAATCGCCGTAAACAGGGCAAGGGTTACCAGTTTTTTAACCGACCACCGCATCCACGCTCTCCTCCTCTGTACCGGCAATGACAATTCGCACATGATTGGGCAAGCACACAATGGGCAAAATCCCATCGGTTAATTTGCCCTGATTCACACAAAGCCCATCCGGGCAACTGGCAGACTCCATGGAAATTGCTCCCGGTTCTACCAAGACCACATTTTCTGCCCCATCCTCTCCCGAAACTGTCAGCGTATAGGGCTCTTTCACCTGTGCAAGGTCAATCTCCTGCACCAAGGTGTCGTCCTGATAAATCCGGGCAATCTGGGTCTGCTGGGTACAGTGGAGCACATAAAGGCTGCCACCAACTCCTGCAAGAAACAGTGCTCCTGCAATTCCAATCAATACCGGTAATTTCTTCATTTCTTCATCCACTCATTTCATGGCAAAAACCTGTCCCCACAGAGAATTCCTCTTTCTGGGAACAGGTTTTACAATACAAATAACACGACAAGCCTTATGCATTCATTAGCTTCAAAATTTCCTCACGCTCCGGCATGACTTTTAGTGCCCCTTTTCTGGTGGTGATCAGAGATGCACCGGCATTGGCAAACACCAGAAGTTCTTCCAGATTTTCCTCTGTCAGATGTTCCAGATCGTGTTCCAACAAATAACCCAATGCACAACCCTCAAAGGTATCTCCTGCACCGGTTTTCTCCACGGTTTTCACTTCCAGAAATGGTGGCTTTTCTACCATGATGTCCTTGTAATAGGCACGGCTTCCGGTTTTGCCAAGGGTAACGAAAATCAGCGTTAAGTTAGGATATTTCTCCCGTAGGATTGCCACACCCTTGGAATAATCCGCCGTGTCTGTCATAAACTCCAACTCGTTATCGGAGATTTTCAAGATGTCGCACTGGGACAATCCATAGGCAATCTCCGCCTTTGCATCCCCTAAGGACTCCCACAAGGGTTCTCGCAGATTCGGGTCAAAGGACACAAGGAGTCCGTTTTCCTTGGCAATCTGGATCCCATAGCGTGTGGCTTCTCTGACTCCGGGATGGGTGGAGGACAGTGTTCCGAAATGAAAAATCTTTCCGGACTTGATGATTTCTTCCTGTACCTCATCCTTTCGCAGCATCATATCTGCCCCGGGATTGCGGTAAAAGCTGAACTCTCGTTCTCCGTCGGGATAGGTGTGTACAAATGCCAAGGTGGTGTGCACCGATGCATCTTGTACCAGATTGTCGGTATTGATTCCAATGTTCTGCACAACCTCTGTCAACTGTTTGCCAAAGGTGTCTTTTCCGACCTTCCCGATAAAGGCGGTTTTCTTTCCAAGCTTTTGCAGCATCGCCAGCACATTACAGGGTGCACCGCCGGGATTTGCCTCCAGAAGCGGATTTCCCTGACCGCTTTGTCCGTTCTCTGTAAAATCAATCAAAAGTTCTCCCAATGCTACAACGTCAAACTGTTTCATGTTATATACCTCATTTCACAGCATGTTTTCTTAGAACTTGTTTTTAGAACAAGTTCTTATTTTGCAAGGGTATCCACAAACCGTAAAAATGCCTTTTTCCCCGCTTCATCTCGTTTGAATACACCGGCATCCAGCAAGACCTGTTCAAAAACTGCACCGACTTCTTGCTGCAAAATCTGTTCTGCATTAGAGGCGTTAAAGTCCGGATAGCATGCCAGAATTGCCTTTGCCCAAGTTTCATGGGCAGCAGTTCTTGGGTCAGCAGACAAGTCACTTCCTGACAGCATTGCGGTTTTCAGCACCTCTAATTCCTCTGCCAGACGAGAGGGCAGTACTGCCAATCCCATAACTTCAATCAAGCCGATATTTTCTTTTTTGATGTGGTGGAGGCTTGGGTTTGGATGAAAGACACCCAGAGGACGTTCCTCGGTGGTGATGTTGTTTCGCAGCACCAGATCGCACTCATAAGATTTCCGGTGCATTCTGGCAATGGGGGTTACGGTATTATGGGGCGTGCCCTCGGTTTCCGCAAAAATCCCCACAGATTCATCGCTGTAACCACGCCACTTTGTGAGCACCATATCACAGGCTTTGGCAAGTTCGCTTCTGTCCTCGCTCCGCAGACGAATGACAGACATGGGCCACTTCACAATCCCTGCCTGTACATGAGGGAATGCCGGCAAAAGGAAATTCTTCTCCACCGGTGCTTTTTCCATGGCAAAGGTGTAATTGCCCCCCTGAAAATGTTCATGGCTGAGAATCGAGCCTCCTACAATGGGGAGGTCTGCATTGGACCCTACAAAATAATGATGAAGAAGATCCAGAATGTCAAAAAGCTTTTCAAAGACTGCCCCATCAATTACCATGGGAATATGCTTCTCGTTGAACACGATACAGTGCTCGTTATAGTACCCATAGGGAGAGTACTGGAATTGCCACTTTTCTCCATGCACCGTAAGGGGAATCGGGCGGAGATTCTGTCTTGCCGGGTGGCTCAGGTGTCCGGCAAATCCGGCATTTTCCGGGCAAAGCTGACATTTGGGATAAGCAGCCTGTGGGGCTGCCTTTGCAGCAGCAATATCTCTCGGATCTTTTTCCGGCTTGGAACGGTTAATGGTGATATCAAGAGTTCCATAGTCTGATTCATACGTCCATTTCAAGTCCTTGGCGATGCGTCCTTTCCGGACATAGTTCAGATCCTGGCTGAACCGATAATACCACTCTGTTGCTGCCTCCGGAGAGTTGCCATACTGTTTCTGAAAGTTCGCAATGACCTCATGGGGAAAGGGAGTCACAACACCCATCAGCTTGGTATCAAACAAATCCCGATATGCCCCGGTATCCGGAATAATGCCCTCTGCGCAAGCGTAATCTACAATTTCTGTGAGAATTTCGTCAATGGATGCGCCTTTTTCCACAGACTCCGGGATCTCCCAACTTGTCAGGTGCAACATCTCCATCCACTGGTTGCGTACCACAAAGCTGTCCTCTCTGCGAATCAGTTCATGGTCAATGGAATATTCCAACAATTTTTCCAATGCTTGATATATCATTTGCTTTCACCTCAATTTTTCGGGGGAGTATTATAGCCCTCCGGATGATTTTTGTGCCATGTCCATGCACTCTCGATAATTTCCTCTAAGCTGTCGTGACTTGGCTTCCATCCAAGCACCTGTTTTGCCTTTGCACTGGATGCCACAAGTCTTGCAGGGTCTCCGGAACGTCTGGGGGTCTCTACTGCCGGAATGGCATGCCCGGTTACTTTTCTCGCCGTATCAATTACCTGACGGACAGAATAGCCTACGCCGTTGCCAAGGTTGAAAATATCGCTCTCTCCCCCTTGCATCAGATATTCTACCGCCAGAATGTGTGCCTGTGCAAGGTCGGTTACGTGGATATAATCCCGGATACAGGTGCCGTCCGGGGTATCGTAATCTGTCCCATAAATGGAAACGCTCTCACGCTTTCCATTGGGCACTTGCAAAATCAAGGGGATCAAGTGGCTCTCCGGATTGTGTGCCTCCCCAATCGTACCGCTTGCATCTGCACCGCAGGCATTAAAATACCGCAGGGAAACATAGTGGATTCCATGGGCAAGCCCTGTCCAGTGGAACATCCGCTCCATTGCACGCTTTGTCTCTCCGTAAGGATTGGTGGGATAGGTTCTGTCATCCTCCAGAATGGGAATATTCTCCGGCTCGCCATAAACTGCGGCAGTGGAGGAGAAAACAATCCGTTTTACATCATTTGCCACCATTGCATCTAACAGCACCTTTGTGCCATAGAGGTTATTTTCATAATACTTCAGGGGATTTGTCACGCTCTCTCCTACCAGAGAAAATGCGGCAAAATGGATCACAGCATCAATGGATTCTTTCTTGAACAGATTGTCCAGAAAGTCGAAATCACGAAGATCTCCCTCATAAAACCGTGCCTTTTCCGGCACAGCCTTTCGATAGCCGGTAACAAGGCTATCTGCAATTACCACATCAATACCACTGCGGATCAGTTCCAACGCTGTATGAGAACCGATATAGCCGGCTCCACCCAAAACCAAAACACTCATAGGATTTCCCTCCTGTTTTAGAACTTA
>CAYXKI010000001.1:0-9107 GCA_964465095.1 uncultured Ruminococcus sp. | reverse complement strand
GGGAACAAACGCCTGAATTGTCCCGGCAAATCCACCGCCGTGTACACGCACTGCGCCCTTTTCTCCCAGAATCCGCTTGCTCATATAAATTGCAAGGGGAATTCCCTGTTCTCCCGGTTTCTTACAGGAATACAGATTTTGGAGCAAATTTGCCGAAGAGTCTCCGGAGGCACGAACCAGTCGGAAAAATTCTTCCACATCGCCCTGTTCCAGTGCCTGTGCCTCGTCCTTTGCACGTGCATTTTCCCGGAAGAAATGGGCTGCACGCAAAATCGCTCTGTCGCTACAGGTGCGACGAAGTTCCGGGACAGCAGCATAAAACGCCGTCTCCTCTACCTCACGCAAATAGGATTTCCCGAAATATTCTGCAACCTGACGCATTTCAGAGGGAACAGAAACGTAATCTTCTGTCAGATCTGCATGGCTGCCCTTGGTGTCCGTCACGCAAAGACAATACCCGGCTTTCTGGAAATCAAAGGCGTGCTTCTCAATCAAAGGGGTTTCGGTATCTGCAAAGTCGATGAATACAAAGCCACCCACGGAACTTACCATCTGATCCATCAGACCGCTTCCTTTGCCGAAATACTGGTTCTCGGCATACTGTCCGATTTTTGCAATCTCCACAGCCCCCAATTTGCCTTGGTTGTCATGAAGATCCAGAATTGTTCCGATCAGCGTCTCAAAGGCTGCCGACGAAGAAAGTCCGCTTCCCCCCAGAACATCAGAAGTGGTATAGGCATCAAATCCGCTGACGGTTACCCCAAGTTCCTGAAACCGGGAGGCAATGCCACGAATCAGTGCCGTAGAACTTCCGGACTCGGAAGCTTTTGGTTCTAGTTCTGTCAGATCCACCAGATTCGCCGCATGTCCTTTGGATTGCAGACGAATGATTTTCTCCTGGTGAAATGCCACAATAGCAATCACGTCCAGATTTACCGCAGCCGCCAGAACACATCCGTGCTGATGGTCGGTGTGATTTCCCCCGACCTCGGTTCTCCCCGGTGCAGAAAAGATGGAAATCTCCTCTCTCTGGGGATATAACGCTGCAAAGGCATCCAATGCCTCCAGATATCGCTTTCTCTGCCGTTCTAACACTGTCGCAGAATCTCCGTATAAATACGCCAATTTTTCATCGCAACCACCGGATTGCAGTCGCTCTTTCCATGCGCTCAGGTGCATTCCTCAATCCTCCATCTTTCGTAAATGCAGTTCTACTGCCTCATAATCACCCCAAGTTGGCTTTAGCAAAACGCCACCATACATCAGGGCGCTTCCTGTCAAAACATCGCTCAGTTCCTCTACCAGATATTCCTGTCTCGGTTGCAATCCACGAAGTCGGATCCGGCAAGGGAGCATATTGGGTTCGGTACGGAAAACAATCCCCTGTACCAGTGCCTCGTTCTTGTCCTCGGACACAAACTCCCACAGGGCAAGATTTTCCTCCAAAGGATTGCTCAGGCGGTAATAACTTCCGCCGTGAATCAGTGGACCGTCTTTCTTGAACTTCTGAATCTGACGGATTACTGCCTTTTTCTCGGTATCAGAGACCTTATTCAGATCCAGTTCATACCCAAAGCTGCCTGCCATTGCCACTGCTGCCCTTGCATCCATGGAGGTCACTCTGCCGGTCTGGTGATTGGGCACAGCAGAAACGTGAGAGCCCATGGTGGAAATCGGGTAGAAGAAGGATGTGCCATATTGAATCAGGGTTCGCTCATACGCGTCTGTATCATCACTGCACCAGATCTGTGGGCAATAATACAGCATTCCTGCGTCAAATCGACCGCCACCGCCGCTGCATCCCTCAAACAATACCTCCGGGAATGCGCTGGTCAGACGTTCCAGCAAAGCATACAGTCCCAGAACATACCGATGGGGCATTTCTCCCATGGTCTCCGGTTCCAAGTCGGTGCTGTACCAATCGCTGATACTCCGGTTCATATCCCACTTTACATAGGAAATTTCCGCACTGCGCAGCACCTTACTGATGCTGTCAAAGAGATAATCCTGCACTTCGGTGCGTGTCAGATCCAGCAAAAGCTGATAGCGGGAACGCATGGGGTTTCTTCCGGGAATGCGGATTGCCCAATCCGGATGCTTGCGGTACAGGTCGCTGTCCTCGGAAACCATCTCCGGTTCAAACCAGATGCCAAACCGCATGCCAAGCTTGCGGATTTTTTTCACCAGTGTGCCAAGTCCGCCTTTAAGCTTGTCCTCGTTGACTACCCAGTCCCCAAGACCGGAACTATCTCCGTCCCGTTTTCCGAACCATCCATCATCCAGCACCAGCATATCTACCCCGAGTTCTGCGGCTTGCTGGGCAATTTTCAGGATTTTCTCCTCGTTAAAGTCAAAATAGGTGGCTTCCCAGTTGTTGATCAGCACAGGGCGTTCGATCTTCTGGTACGTTCCACGGCAGACGTGTTCCCGGATCACCTTATGGAAGGTATGGCTGAGGGTTTCCAGACCGGTGCTACTAAAGGATAGCATTGCCTCCGGGGTGTAGAAAGACTCCCCGGGAGAGAGGTTCCACCGGAACAGATCCGGGTGAAGTCCCATAACCACTCTTGTCTGGCTTAGCTGATCCAGTTCAATCTGGGTCTGAAAGCTGCCACTATACAAAAGGGCTGCACCGATGCAATCTCCTGTGGTCTCCGTACAATCCTTGTCGCACAACAGCACCGTGGGATTCTGTTGATGGCTTGAAGTGCCTCTTGTGCTGCTGCTCTCCTGAATGCCGTGGAAAAGAGGGGCACGTTCCGGGATTCGCTCTTTGGTGTGCCGTCCTTGGAAGTGTACCCACTCCCATGTGCCATGTCGCAGATCCAGGCAAAAGCTTGCAGCCCGTGTCAGGGTGACGGGGGTCGTTCCTTTGTTTGTAAATACCGCACAACGGGTAATTATATCTAGCCCTTTAAGGATACCATATTTCAGCGTAACTGTCAAATCAGACCCGGTGTCTTTCAGCACAATCTCCAAAGACTCTGCCTCGCAATCTCCTGCATATACGGCAGGAAGTCCGGGAATCTCATACTTTCCCTCAGACACCCGATGGGAGACATACCGCAGATCCAAGGCAGACCCACCATTTTCATGGGTTACCGCAGCCGCAGGGATCCGATAATCCCCCACCCCTGCACAGGAATACTCCTGGGGCAGTGTGTTCAGGGAATACGTTCTGTCGTTGTCTGCCTCATAGATATTGCCGGCAAAGCCTACATCCTGATTGTGAATCAGGTAAGACATATCACATCCGGTAAATCCACCATACCAGGTATGAAGCAGCACCCCATACTTGTCCACTTTCATCTGATACATTGTTTTTGCGGTAAGGAGCGTAAAAATCCGCTCACCCTCGGCTGTCATCACTTGAATTGCCATAACACTTCCTCCTCCACTAGGATTTTCCAACTCATATTTTAGAAACACCGCACAAAGATTGTGACAAAGTTCTATACAATCTCTTTGTGCGGTGTCCTTTTTGGCATCTGCACAAAAATTATCCGACATCTTTGTACAGAATCCCCTTTATTTTATTTCAAATGCATAGGTTCGCAGATTTGCATCCAGAGTGATGCTGTTCTCCTGATACGTTCTGGTGATAACCAGACGCTCCCCCTCGGTCTGGACAGAAATGGTTCCCTCCAGAGAGAATGCCGGATTGGTATTTCGCAGCACCATCAGTTCTTTCAGCTTCTGTACCACCGGTCGCTCTTGTTGGGCAGCAACCTCTTCCACGGAATAATAATGGCGGTTGATATCTCTGCCGTTTTTGGTCTCTTCCATCAAGGCAATATCATTGCTGCCGGCAAGCATTCCCACATAATACACCTGGGGGATTCCCGGTGCAAAGAACTGGATGGCTCTTGCCAACAGGTACGCATCGTCATGATTTCCCAGAGCGGAATAATAAGTGGTGTTCACCTGGTAAATATCCAGATTGTTATACGCCTCAGAACTGTAAATCTTCTTGACGTTTGCGCCCTCTTTGTACATCTGCTCCTTGACTTTTTCGATCTCCTCGTCCGGCAGCAGATCCTTGACATCCACAATCCCGATCCCATCGTGGGTATCCAGTGTGGTAAACTGCTTCATGGGGCACATCTCCAACCAACGCTTCAGATATTCCCCGGTGTGATTGTACAGTGCGTGCAAGGTCAGCACCGGCAAGGCGAAATCGTAGATCCAGAAGCCCTTGTCCGCAATTTTCATGGGGATGGTGTAATGCTCATGGATTTCCGGCAGAATCTCTGCATCCTCTTCCTTGACGATTTTCTCAATGTCATAGAGCAATTCCCAGATGTCCGGTTCAATGAAAAAGCAACTAGTGTTCTGTTTCTTGACTGCATAAGCAAAAGCATCCAGACGAATAACCGCAGCCCCGTGACGACACATCTCTTTCAGAGTGTCCCGGATGAATGCCTTTGTCTTTTCCTTGGTTACATCCAGGTCAATCTGTTCCTCGCAGAAGGTGCACCAGATCTTCTCCTTGCTACCGTCTGCAAATTCCACCTCAATATAGGGGGCTCTTGGTTTTCTCTTATAGATCAGATCCACCTGTTCTTCTGTGGGTTCTCCCCCATCCCAGAACTCGCTATAGCGGATAAAGAGATCCTTATACTGGGACTTGTCCTTTTTCTGGAGAAAGTCCTGGAAATATTCCGAACTTGCGGAGATGTGATTGACCATAAAGTCAAACATCAGG
Source organism: uncultured Ruminococcus sp. (assembly GCA_964465095.1). Classification (GTDB taxonomy): domain Bacteria; phylum Bacillota; class Clostridia; order Oscillospirales; family Ruminococcaceae; genus Ruminococcus_C. Next base: position 4,402 of record CAYXKI010000001.1, on the reverse strand, counting down.
TAATACTCTTTCCCGATCGCCTCCACATCGGAGAAATCCCCAAAGGCTTCGTCCACCTTGTCATACCGCATAGGGGCAAAGCCACGGTCTGCGGAGGAGGGGAAGAAGGGCAGAATATGCACCCCACCCACTGCGTCTTTGTAATGGGTATTCAGCACGGTATGCAGATCTTTCAGGTTCTTTCCAAGGCTGTCTGCATAGGTAATCAGCATAATTTCGTTTTTCAATTTCATTTCCAATCACCTTAGCCTTTCACTGCGCCGTTTGCTACACCACCAATAATCTGTTTCTGGCAAATGATATAGAAAATCAGAATCGGGATCAATGCCAGCAAGTAAGAAGCAAATGCAAGGTTATAGTTTGTACCGAACTGGGTCTGGAAATTGAGCTGTGCCAGTGGCAACGTGGTATTGTCCGTACCGGACATAATAACCAGCGGTGTCATAACATCGTTCCATGTGCCAAGGGCAGTCAGAACGGCAACCGTTGCGTGCATGGGCTTCATCATAGGGAAAATAATGGTCCAATAGGTCTTCCAGGCAGAAGCGCCGTCAATATCCGCAGCCTCTTCCATTGCCACCGGGACATTTTTCAGATAGCCACTGTAAAGCATAACATTCATGGGCATATAGAACACAACATACAGGAGAATCACGCCGATTTTGTTGTCCAGTCCCAGAATTGCGGTCTCTTTTACCAGAGGCATCATCAGGATTGCAAAGGGCACAAACATACCACTTACAATATAGTAATAGATGAACTTATAGGATTTCTTCCGTGCCATGCTTCTTCCGATTGCATAGCCCGTCATGGAGTGGAGCAGCACCGCAATTACAATAGAAGCTACCGTAATAATAATGCTGTTACTGAGGGTGTGCCAGAAGTTCGTGACATCCATGGCTTCTTTGAAGTTGGACAGACTCCATGTGCTTGGGAAGGACAGGGCACCTGCCACATCGTTTGTCATTTCGCTTGGAGATTTGAATGCAATAATCACTGCCATATACAAGGGGAACAAAATCGTAAGGGTTCCCAGAATCAACAGAACCGTAAGTACCACATTGGTACCGCCGACTTTTTTTGCTTTTCTCATAGCTGCTCCTCCTTCTTACTAGTCAGTTTCAACTGAATGACTGCAAATGCTACAATGACGATAAAGAAGATTACAGCGTTGGCACTCTGGAAGCCGAACTGACCGCCAGCCATACCGTTGTTGTAAATCAAGTAGGAAATGGACTCTGTACTCTGTGCAGGACCACCGCTTGTCAAGGACATGATCTGGTCGAATACCATCAGCATGTTCTTGGTGCTGAGAATCAGGTTAATGGAGATAAAGGGAAGCAGCATGGGAAAGGTAAGCTTCCAGAACTTCTGCCATGCATTGACCCCATCAATCATGCCTGCCTCGTAAATATCCGTAGGAACGGTCTGCAAGCCGGAAATATAGATAATGGTGTTCATTGCAACAGCCTGCCATACCCCGACAATCAGGACACCGATCCAAGCCGTTTTGGAACTTGCAAGGATGCTGTTCTCAATGAATCCAATGTGCAAAGCAGAACCCACTGCCGGAATAATATAGGTGAAGATAAAGCTGAAAATATAACCGATGATCAGTCCGCCTAGGATATTCGGCACAAAGTAAACTCCACGGAGCACGCTCTTGCCCTTGATGTTGCTGTTCAAGCCCATGGCAATCAAGAGACTCAGGACGTTGATCAGAATCGTGCCACAGATGGCATACTTAAAGGTAAACCAATAGGAGTGTCCCACTCTGGAATCCGTAAACAGGTCGATATAATTGCGGAAGCCCACGAAATCGAAGTCCCCGTATCCACGATAGTTGGTAAAGCTGTATACTGCGCCGGTAATCAGCGGTATGGTGTTAAATGCCACAAACAGGATCAATGCCGGCAAAACCATCAGAAAATATGTGGTTTTCCGGGACAATTGCTTTTTCATTTACGATTCCCCCTCTTCGTAAGCTTGTACTTTCCGGATAATGTCACGATTGTACCGTTCCCAATCGGTATCGAACTTGTTCAGGAAAGTGGTTGTTGCATCTGCACTGTCGTCCATCAGATAGGTCTGAATCATTGCATCCACGCTCATTTCACTTGGATAATGGTGGTCGTGATAGTCAGACATTCTGTCTTCGTCAATATATTCCTTTACGCCATCCAGCATCGAGGGCAGCGTAAAGTCGCCCTCTTTACAAGGCACTGCGTTCTGGTCGTCCAGATAGATCTGAATGGTCTCATCCTCATAGAGGAAGCTGAGCACCTCATAAACGGCTTCTTTGTTCTTGGTCTCTTTCATGACACAGAACTGTAGGTCAACACCGGAGTTGAGCACATTGTCCTCTTCGTTCTCGTTTGCCGGGAACGTAAAGGAGTCTACGGTAATATCCGGGTTAACAGACTGAATCTGGGGCACTGCATAGCTACCGATGGGATACATTGCTGCCTCACCTCTTGCAAAAGCGGTGCAGGCATCGTTATAGCTGTATGCGTACGGATTCGGCTCTGCATAATCCAGAAGTGCACGATCCTTTTCTGCAACCTCAAAGTATGCATCCAAGAATGTGGTTGTACCGGCATTTACCAGACTGCATGTGTTAGGGTCAGCAAGACCCACTGCCAAAGCATTCCAGGGTGCAAGACAAGTCCAGGTATCTTTATAGCCAAAATACAAGGGATAAATGTCTGTGGTACTCTGAATGGTTTCACACAGTGTGGTAAATTCCGTCCAGGTGGTGGGAACTTCCCAGCCATACTCTTCGAACATGTCCTTGTTATAGAGAATCCCGGCTGCATTTGCCACGTAAGGCAGTGCATAAACCCCATCGGTGGGAATGAACTCCAAGGCATCTTCAATTTCCATATAGGCAGGCTTGATGTCAGAAACGCCCTCAAAGTCAGAAACGTCCATAAACAGCCCTGCGTCTAAGAAATTGGAGTAGTTGATGTCACCGCCGATTCCCACAATGTCCGGATAATCCTCACGCACCAGACGAGTTTTCAGAACGGTCATTGCTTCGTTTGGTGATTCGATGGTCAGATGAATGTTGTCATGGGTCGCATTAAAGCGTTCTGCCATCTCATCAAATGCAGCGACAGCCTCCGGTTTGTATTGAAGCATATTGACTTCAATCACCCCGTCACCGGAACCGGTACCGGTACAGCCCGGTAACAGAAATGCGGAAAGTGTCACTCCGGATAATACCAGACACTGCACCTTACCCTTCATTTTCATGTTTTCGTCCTCCTTCATGTTAGTATTGGTGTTTTGTATTGGTGATAAGTGCGTTACAATTTCACTATCACCATTATAGCATACCAATTTGCGTACTGTAAATACCATAAATCTATTTATTTTATACCATTATGCCATATTTCAAGCAAATAATGCCTATGATCTTGCATTTTGATATATGATGTGGTATAATCTAATTATAGGCAATGCTTCTATATTTCTAAACAAAAGGAGAAATAGAGCGTAGCAAACTGTACAAACGTTTTTCGACAAACCGGAAAGAAAAGGGGATGTGTCTCTATGCAAAATTTAATTTTTTCTGTATTTCCCAATGAAAATTTCGTGGATCTGGGATTATATCAATTTGGATGGGAACGTTGTGAGCCTGCCCACTCTTTTGGTCCGGCAGCGAGAAACCACTACTTGTTTCACTACATCATTGCCGGCACGGGAACGCTGATGGCAGACGACAGCAAGGGGATCACCCAGACCTATCACATCCACAGCAAACAGGGGTTTATGATTTTCCCCAACCAGATCACCACCTATATCTCCGATCAGGAGTTGCCCTGGGAGTATGTCTGGTTGGAGTTTGACGGATTGCGTGTGAAGTCCCTGCTAGAAACCGCCGGCTTTACCATGAACGCTCCGGTGTATCATGCCCAGTCCAAGAGTCTCCGGGAGGATATGATGAACGAGATGATGTATATCACCCAGAACCGCAACTCCTCTCCCCTGCATCTGATCGGACACCTCTATCTGTTTCTGGACTATATGGTGCGTTCTTCTGCAAGCATGAACATTCACCAGGGCAGTCAGCTAAGGGATTTCTACATTCACGAGGCACTGAACTTTATCGAGCACAATTTCCAGAACGACATCACCGTAGAGGACATTGCTGCAATCTGTGGACTGAACCGCAGCTATTTCGGGCGGATTTTCAAAGATGCCTTGGGAAAGACCCCACAGGAATTCCTCTTAAGCTATCGGATGCTGAAAGCGTCAGAACTGTTAAAACTGACCCAACTCTCCATCGGAGATATCAGCAATGCCGTAGGCTATGCCAATCAGCTACACTTCTCCAGAGCCTTTAAAAAAATCTACGGACTCTCCCCACGAGATTGGCGGAATCAGAACCGGGTGTGAG